>JBEINS010000075.1:0-5312 GCA_040377985.1 Candidatus Planktophila sp.
GATCGCCCAACAGTTGATAAGCATTCAACTGGTGGTGTTGGTGACAAAATAACTTTACCTCTTGCACCCCTAGTTGCAGCATGTGGTGCAGCTGTTCCACAACTTTCTGGTCGCGGACTAGGTCACACTGGCGGAACACTAGATAAGTTGGAATCGATAAAAGGCTGGAAAGCTTCATTATCTAATAATGAGATGTTAAAAGTTTTGCAAGAGTGTGGCGCAGTAATTTGTGCAGCAGGCGCAGGCCTTGCACCTGCTGATAAAAAACTATACGCACTTCGAGATGTGACTGGAACTGTGCAAGCAATTCCGCTAATTGCATCATCAATCATGAGTAAAAAGATCGCTGAAGGAACAAGCGCATTAGTCCTTGATGTAAAAACTGGCTCTGGTGCATTTATGAGCGATCCAAAGGATGCGGCACTGCTTGCTCGAACCATGGTTGATTTAGGAAAGCGTGCTGGAGTTACAACTCGGGCGTTAGTAACAGCAATGGATGTGCCCTTGGGATTAACTGCTGGAAATGCACTAGAAATAAGAGAAACCCTGGAAGTTCTATCTGGTGGTGGCCCTAGCGATGTTGTTGAACTAACGCTTTTGCTTGCAAATGAAATGTTAGATGCAGTAGGTATCAAACCAAAGGTTGACCCAGCAACAGCATTAAAAAATGGTATGGCGATGGATGTATGGCGCAAAATGATCCAAGCACAAGGCGGCGATAATGATGCACCACTTCCAGTTGCAAAAGAAAAGATTGAAATTACTGCAAGTGCGTCTGGAAAGTTATTAACTCTAGATGCAATGAAGGTCGGAGTAGCTGCATGGCGGTTAGGTGCTGGCCGTTCGCGCCAGGGCGAAAAGGTTCAAGCAGGCGCTGGAGTTGAATTACATGCCAAGCCAGGGGATTACGTGAAGCAAGGTTCACCGATCATGACGCTATTTACCGATGAGCCAGCTCGCTTCGAGCGCGCGTTAGAGGTTTTAGCAGGTGCTGTCATAATTGTTGAAGGCGGCATAGTTGATCGACTGCCCTTAGTACTAGAGCGGATTGAAGCATGAGTGATTTGTTAAAGCGCCCGACGCCAGAGCAAGTTAAGCGCCTGCCTAAAGCAGTTTTGCATGATCACCTAGATGGTGGCCTACGCCCACAAACAATTATCGATATTGCAAATGAAATTGGTTACGACGCATTACCTACCAAAGATGCTGCTGAATTAGCGATTTGGTTCCGCGAATCTTGTGACTCTGGCTCGCTAGTTCGTTATTTAGAAACTTTTGGTCACACAATTGCGGTGATGCAGCGTCGCGAAGATATTGTGCGCGTTGCTCGTGAGTGTGCTCTTGATTTAGCTCGCGATGGCGTTGTCTATGCCGAGGTTCGTGGCGCACCTGAACTTTTCGTTGAAAAAGGTTTATCTCTTTCGCAAGTAATCGAAGCAACCCTTGAGGGTTACCGATTAGGTGAAGCTGACGCTAAGGGCGAAGGTTTCCAGATTCGAGTTGTCTCATTACTTTGCGGAATGCGCCAGAATAAGCGATCTCAAGAAGTTGCCGAGTTAGTTGTTAAATACCGCGATCAAGGCGTTGGTGGCTTTGATATCGCTGGGCCTGAAGATGGTTTTCCACCAAGTGATCAATTAGAAACTTTTGAATACTTGCGTGGCGAAAATGCCCACTTTACAATTCATGCTGGTGAAGCTTATGGCCTGCCTTCAATCTGGGAAGCAATTCAACTTTGTGGTGCCGAGCGTCTTGGTCATGGCGTGCGAATTATTGATGATATTGATTTCTCAAGTGGGCAAGCCAAATTAGGTCGCTTAGCTTCATATGTGCGCGATCGTCGAGTGCCACTTGAAATGTGCCCAACTTCTAACTTACAAACTGGTGCTGCGGCTTCGATTAAGGAACATCCAATCGGCGCGTTAGCGAAGTTACGTTTTCGAGTAACTGTAAATACCGATAACCGATTGATGAGTGATACTTCAATGACTCATGAAATGAATGAGTTAGTAAACGCCTTTGACTGGAATTTCCTAGATCTACAACGCGTAACGATTAATGCCCTAAAAAGCGCATTCATCCCATTCGAAGAGCGCTTAGCGATCATCGAAAAGGTAGTTAAACCAGCCTATTTAGCGGTTTCTACAGAATAACTAATTACCGATTGGATGCCAGACGGTCTTGGCTTCCATGAAAGCCAGTATCCGGCCAGGTTCGGCAATTTTGGTAAATGATGAAATTCGCTTTAGGTTTTCTACGCCAGCTTCTTTGATTGCACCATGTTGATCAACTTGTAGCCCGGAAATATCTAAACCATCAATATCCATGTGGGAGGCAAACCAAGGTGCCAGTTCACTTTGTTGACCAGAGAGAATATTTAACACGCCATTTGGTAGATCACTAGTCGCAACTACTTCGGCAAAGCTGATTGCCGACAGGGGAGCGGTGCTAGAAGCCAACGCAACTGCAGTGTTTCCGGAAACTAAAATTGGTGCAATAGCAGCAACGAAGCCAAGTAGCGGTTTATCAATTGGGGCAATCGCGCCAACAACGCCAAGTGCTTCAGGAACTGTGAAGTTATAGAACGGACCAGAAACTGGATTCGTGGAACCAGCAAGCGAAGGCAACTTATCGCTCCAGCCGGCATACCAAACCAATAGATCAACCGAGTCGCTAACTTCTTGCAGAGACTCTTTAGCTGATGCGCCAGTTTGTAGCGAAATCTCTTGAGCGAACGCATCGCTGCGACCTTCGAGCATCTCGGCAATGCGATACATAATTTGTCCGCGATTAAAGGCGGTTGCTTTCGCCCAACCAGGTTGAGCAGATCGAGCCGCAACAACAGCATCACGCAAATCTTTTCGAGAAGCTAAACACGCATTAGCTAAGAACTCACCTTTATTGCTGGTGATCTCATAAGAGCGGCCAGATTCAGTGCGCGGGAAAGCACCATTGATGTAGAGCTTGTAAGTCTTCATAACTTCTAGGCGACCACTCATTTTGCTGATCCCTTCAAGTAAGCGCTAAGGCCATGACGACCACCTTCGCGACCCCAACCAGATTCTTTATAACCGCCAAATGGGCTAGCGGGGTCAAATTTATTAAAGGTATTTGCCCAGATCACGCCAGCGCGAAGTTGTTGAGTGGCCCAAAGAATGTTTGAACCTTTCTCACTCCAAATGCCTGCAGAGAGCCCAAATGGCGTGTTATTAGCCTTTTCAATGGCCTCTGCAGGGGTGCGGAAGGTGAGAACAGATAGAACTGGACCGAAAATTTCTTCACGCGCAATGCGATGGGCTTGAGTAACACCAGTAAATATTGTTGGTGCAAACCAGAAACCATTTTCCGGAAGTGCGCAATTAGCGCTCCAGCGACCAGCACCTTCAGCTTCACCGGCAGCGGTCAACTCACGAATCTTTGCCAATTGTTCAGCTGAGTTAATTGCACCTAAATCAGTATTTTTATCGAGCGGGTCACCAACGCGGATTTTATCCATACGGCGCTTTAACTTCTCAAGAACTTCATCAGCGACGCTCTCTTGCAGAATTAACCGTGATCCAGCACAACAGACATGGCCTTGGTTAAAGAAGATGCCATTAACAATTCCTTCAACGGTCTCATCAATTGCCGCGTCACCAAATACGATATTGGCACCTTTGCCACCTAGTTCGAGAGTTAGCGATTTATTAGTTGGGGCTACGGCGCGAGCAATTAACTTGCCAACGTCTGTTGAACCAGTAAATGCAATCTTGTCGATGCCAGGGTGATTAACAATTGCTGAACCTGTGCTGCCATCACCAGTAACGATGTTCACAACACCGTCAGGTAATCCAGCTTGCTGACAAACTTGTGCAAACAAGAGCGCTGTTAGCGAAGTTGTCTCGGCTGGCTTTAAAACAACTGTGTTACCAGTAGCAAGTGCTGGTGCAACTTTCCAGGCCAACATGAGTAGCGGAAAGTTCCAGGGAATAATTTGGCCAACTACGCCATGTGGGGCAGTGGTGGTTTCAACGCCTGCGTATTCAAGTTTGTCAGCCCAACCAGCGTGATAGAAAAAGTGGGCAGCTGATAGCGGAACATCAACGTCGCGAGATTCGCGGATTGGCTTACCGTTATCTAAAGTTTCCAGAACGGCAAATTCGCGTGCTCGCTCTTGCATAATGCGAGCGATACGGAATAAGTATTTTCCACGTTCGCGACCAGATAACTTTGACCAGCTCTTATCGAAGGCGTTTCGCGCTGCTTTCACGGCAGCATCAACATCGGCGGCACTACCTAGTGAAATACTGCTTAGAACCTCTTCAGTAGCGGGATTAATAGAGTTAAAATGCGCCGAACCATTAACCCATTTGCCGTTAATGAAATGGCCATAAACCGGATCGATTCTAACTACGGAACGGGATTCCGGAGCTGCTGCATATTCGAAGTTCATTTGATTAGCCTCGTTAGTCGATCGTTACGTAGTTAGGGCTAGCGTAGTAGCCATCGGACATTTTCATGCGTTGCATAAGCAGATCATTTAGCAAGGCGCTAGCACCAATGCGAAATAGTGAAGGATTTAGCCATTCTGGGCCAGCAGTTTCATTTACTAGAACCAGTTGCTTGATGGCATCTTTTGTTGTGCGAATGCCACCAGCTGGCTTTACGCCAATTCGCACCTTGGTTAAGTCATAAAAATCACGAACTGCTTCGAGCATTACCAGCACTACTGGCGCGGTCGCAGCTGGGGCAACTTTGCCAGTTGAAGTTTTAATAAAATCCGCACCTGCCAGCATTGCTAAGTAAGAAGCTTTGCGAACATTATCTAATGTGACTAGCTCGCCAGTTTCTAGAATTACCTTTAGATGGGCGCGATCTCCGCAAACTTCTCGGATTGCCACAATCTCTTCGAATACTTCAATTAAACGGCCACTTAAAAAAGCACCACGATCGATCACCATATCAATTTCAGCAGCACCAGCAACGATGGCATCTTCGGTATCTTGCAATTTAACTGCCATCGAAGCACGTCCTGATGGAAACGCAGTTGAAACTGCAGCAACTGGTAGTTCGTGTGCGCCAATCGAATCTAAATGTTGGCGGGCAATGCCAACCATGTCGTTATAAACACAGACTGCGCCAACGCGGGGCACCGTTAAATCACTTGGATCTGGTCGGAAAGCTTTAGAACAAAGCGCTTGCACTTTGCCTGGAGTATCGGCGCCTTCCAGAGTTGTTAAATCAACCATTGAGATTGCGGTATCAATTGCCCAAGCTTTACTTGTGGTCTTAATGCTGCGAGTTGCCAACATGGCAGCGCGGGCTTCAGCGCC
>JBEINS010000050.1:0-6701 GCA_040377985.1 Candidatus Planktophila sp.
CATCGTCATAGCGCTTCTTCTTGCGTCCACCACGATCATTGGTAGCTTCGTAGCGGAAGAGCTCATGCATCGTGCGATTTAATTCAATCTCAATTGGGTCTAAGCAGCGAGTGCAATCCCCTTTGGCAACTGCATAGATCTGCCCCGTTGCGAGAATTCCTTCAGTAACTGATTCGAGTCGCAGATCAACTTCGATAATTTCACCAACTGGAACTGCCATCAGTTCGACGCCAACGCGCTCAAGAATTTCTAGATCAAGTGTGTATTCCTTCATTTCGCCCGCGCGACGCGGCAGCTCGTAGGTATTTAGTTCATAAACCCGCTCTGGACGTGACATGACTTCGTTAACCGCTCTTTTTTATTTGTCGTCAGCGAGTTGTGACAGAACATCACGTTCATCTGCGCCAGCAAGTTTTTCGCGGCCTCGAGTCACAGCATCCATGGTCTTATTCAAAATAACTTCAAGTGTTGCCAGACGAGAGTCAATGTATTTTTCCACTTCGGCTCGTTCATCTTCGGCTGCTTCGCGACCTTGGGCCAAAATGCGCTTTGACTCTTCGCGCGCAGCTTTAACAATGGCAGTTTGTTCAATCATTTGTGCCATTTCTTCGCGAGCACTAGCAACTAGCGCTTCAGCATTTTGATGGCCTTCTTCAATCAACTGATCTCGCTGGGCAATTATTTGTTGTGCATATTCGAGATCTTTCGGCAAACCATCTCTGATTAGATCAAGTAGCTCAAGGAATTCACCGCGATGAAGCACGAAGGATGCTGAAAGTGGAACTCCGCGAGCATCTTCAACTTGTTGGATTGCGGCATTTAAATTCTCTAGTGATTCCATAGTTACTTTCCTGCTTTCCGGGCTTTTAAGGCCGCATTCACAACTGGTGGAACCATGCTCGATACATCGCCGTTGTAGTGCGCTAGCTCTTTGATCAACGAAGAAGATAGGAAAGAATGAGTTGGCGAAGTTGCCATAAACATTGACTCTACCCCAGATCCTTGCAAATTAACTTGAGCCATTTGTAACTCGTAATCGAAATCTGACATCGCGCGCAAGCCTTTGATGATCACGTCAATATTATTCGCCTTGCAATACTCGCCAAGTAAGCCTTTCCAAGAATCAACTTTCACATTTCCAAACTTGGCTGTTGTTTCGGCGATCATGGACATGCGCTCTTCGACCGTGAAATAGCCTTCTTTAGTCCGATTATTTCCAACCGCGACGATGACTTCATCGAATTGTGCGCTGGCACGTTCAATGATGTCGAGATGTCCATAAGTGATGGGATCAAATGATCCTGGGCATACGGCGCGTTTCATAAGGCAAACGCTAGCAAGGTATCGCGAAGTAAGCCATTTTCACGCGTGGTTTTAGGCGTGGTTTAAATAGTAAATCGTGGCTTGACCGTAATTCTTACTGCGCGCCAGTTCATATCCGATCGGCCAGATTGGCTCCTTAGATCGGCTAGTTCGTTCTACTGCGATAAGTGCATCATCACTTAAGAAATCGCCAAGATGTAAATTGCTTAGTACTTCCTCGAGATCACTATTTGAGTAATCATAAGGTGGGTCGATATAAACAATTTCGTATCTAATCTTTGCTGGAACTTTAACAAACTGCTCAGCGTTCATAGCAAATAGCTGAAACTTTCCGGCCGGCTTAGCTGCAGCAACAATTTCAATATTTGCATTAATCGTACGTTGCGCACCGAAATCTTTTTCTACTGCATGCACGATTGATGCGCCTCGAGATTGTGCCTCTAACCCAATTGCGCCACTGCCAGCGAAGAGATCTAGAAAATTTAGTCCAGCAAATTCGCCAAACTCAGAAGTAAGCGAAGAAAAAATTGCTTCGCGAGCCCGATCTGAAGTCGGTCTGGTTGCATCAGCAACACTGGCCAATGGTCGCCCTTTTGCTACGCCTGCAATAATTCGCATAACTAACTATCCCCGATCAATGAATTCACTTGCAGTATCTGATTCTAATTGAGCCAGCGCTTTAGCTAATTCACTTTCTTGGCTAAGCGTTGGATCTTGTTCAATCAGTGCGGTAGCTTCATCGCGAGCAACTTCAATCATGGCTTCATCACGCAGAACTCTAAGCAGCCGCAACTTTGATTTAGCGCCAGATTGCGAAGCTCCCATGACATCGCCTTCGCGCCGTTGTTCAAGGTCGATGCGAGAGAGTTCAAAGCCATCTTGTGTAGCCGCAACCGCATCTAAGCGCACTCGGGCTGGAGTTTCGGGTTCTGCGCCAGTTACCAGTAGACATAAACCTGCTGCGCTTCCGCGGCCAATACGACCACGTAATTGATGTAATTGAGAGACGCCAAATCGATCAGCATCCATGATCACCATTACCGTGGCATTTGGCACATCAACACCAACTTCAATTACAGTCGTTGATACCAAAACATCGATCTCACCTGCAGCAAAAGCTTTCATAGTGGCATCTTTGAGTTCACTTGTTTGGCGACCATGAAGAGGGGCCAGTTTAAGTCCCTTTAGAGCGCCACCATGTAGCTCTGGTGCAAGTTCTTCAACACTAGCCATGCTCTTGCTCTCTTCGCCATAAAGGAAATCTAAATCAGCATCTTCCGGCGTACCGGCACTAATACGCGGGGCCACTATGTAAGCCTGATGACCATTAGCTACATCTTCTTTAATCCGAGACCACGCACGTTCTAAATGTGTTGGCTTTTCTAAAACTGGAATCACGTGCGTGGAAATTGGCGACCTGCCTAGTGGTAATTCGCGCAGCGTTGAGACATCTAAGTCGCCGAACACAGTCATCGCTACAGTTCGCGGAATCGGAGTTGCAGTCATAACCAATAAGTGTGGCGGTAACTTAGCTTTCGTTTTCAAAGCATCACGTTGCTCAACACCAAAGCGATGTTGCTCATCAACCACAATTAAACCAAGGTCATTGAATTGAACAGTTTGACTCAATAGCGCGTGTGTTCCAATCACAATTCCAGCATCCCCTGATGCTGCTAGCCCAAGTGCTTCTTTACGAGCAGCAGCATTCTGAGATCCAGTGAGCAAAGTAATTTGCGTCGCATTTTCGGCGCTTCCTAATTGACCACCAAGTGCTAACGGCCCCAACAACTTTTCGATCGTTCGTAAATGTTGGGCGGCTAAAACTTCAGTCGGTGCTAGTAGTGCGGCTTGTCCCCCACTATCAACTACGGCCAACATCGCTCGAAGCGCAACAATTGTTTTACCCGAACCAACTTCACCTTGTAGCAAACGATGCATCGGGTGACCAGCAGCTAAATCGGCTTCAATTTCTTTTGCAACTGCCAATTGACCACCAGTTAATTTAAATGGCAGTGACTTATCGAAAGCTTCAAGTAGACCACCGCTGCGAATAGGTCGCGCAGTTGCAGTTAGCGCACGCGCCGCAGCACGTCGCTTGACCAGTAATAACTGCAACAAGAATGCTTCATCAAACGTTAATCGCTCGCGTGCCAAGTCAGCTAAATCTAAATCGGTTGGCTTATGTAGGTTAATCAGTGCGTCTCGCAGCGTTGGGTAACCCATGCGTTCGCGTAAGTAGTTCGGTAGCGGATCTGGCACTTCATCGAGTGAGTCAATGGCTAACTCAATGCATTTTACAATTTTCCATGAAGGTAGCTTTGCGGTTGCAGAATAAATCGGTAAAAACTTGCCGGCGAATTGTGCGACTGCATCATCAACATCGCTGCCATCGGGCACCATCTCGTAATCCGGATGTGTTAGCTGACGCTTGCCATTAAAAACACCGATCTTGCCCGCAAATAAACCTTGTCGACCTGGCTTTAACTCTTTCTCACGCCAAGCTTGATTAAAGAAAGTTAGCGAGAGCTTGGCGCTGCCATCGGTAACTATTACTTCGAGAATTCCACCTTTACGACCGCGCATTGGCCGATTACTAGCAGAGAGAACTTCAGCCAAAATCGTGACCTCATCGCCAGCATTTAACAGCGCGATATGGTCAGTTCACCGCGCACCACATAACGACGCGGGTAGTGGCGCAGCAGATCATCGATGCTGACGATTCCAAAATTATCGGTCAGGACTTTTGCGGTGCGATCCCCGATCACATCTCGCGCTTTGTTCTCTAGTCCAGCCACGAGCGTATTCTCTCGCTTTTTCGCTTTGACTTGCCTTTCCTGAGCGTGATTCGCCTTAACAGGGGGTGGCAAGGTAACCTTTGCTCCTGCCTGAAGCAGCAACTCTGTTTTGGCGCATTACCCAATTGATTAGCTAATAAGGAGCACGACCATGGCAGCAAACTGCGATATCTGTGGCAAAGGCCCAAGCTTTGGCAACAAAGTTTCACACTCACAGGTAAAGACTCGTCGTCGCTGGAATCCAAACATTCAGCGCGTACGCACCCTAGTAGCTGGTGCAACTAAGCGTCAGAACGTATGTACCTCTTGCCTTAAGGCCGGCAAAGTAACTCGTTAATCTCTTTTTTTAATTGAAATGGCGCCAGGTATCTGGCGCTTTTTCATTTCCCAGAACAGTTAAACCACTGCCGGCGCTTACTTGGCCGATCAACAATCCTGGTAAATCTTGACCTGTTGCTAGAAATACATGGTCTTCGCCGCCGCCTAAGACTAAGTCAGCAATTGAAATACTTAATTCCTCGCTCAAAGTACTTAGCTCTGCGAATTCAACTGCGGCTTGAAAAAGATTGAAATCAAGATTGAACTTTACGTTTGAGGCTGCGGCCATTTGTTCGGCTTGTGTCATTAACGAATCACTGACATCACTCATCGCAGTTGCTTTGGTCAAATTGGCAGCGTAGGCATAATTAAGCGTTGGTGCTCTAAAAGCCGCGACTGCGCGTTTGGCGGATTCTGTTTCAATCGCTAAACCTCTTTCTAGAATTGCTAAACCCGCACGCGACCAACCTGGCAAGTTAGATAAATAGATCTGATCGCCAACCTGTGCTCCACTACGCAAGATCGCAGTTTCGACTTCACCCAATGCGGTAATTGCAATCGTGACTGCTGCGCCTTTAGCTAGATCTCCCCCGACCACCGCCGCGCCAACTAAGTTAGCTTCGAATGCGATTCCTTTAGCTAGTTTCTCAATCCATTCCAGATCTTCATTTCCGGTTAACGAAACAGCGACAACTAAGAAGGTTGGCTTTGCGCCCATGCTAAAGACATCGGCTAAATTTGCAGCCGTTATCTTTCGACCTATCTCAAACGGGCTTGACCATTCGAGGCGAAAATGAACGCCTTCAACAGCCATATCGGTTGTGATTACGGTGCGATTAGTAGTGCGAATAACGGCAGCGTCATCGCCAATGCCAACTTCTAGATTTGGGTGACTGCTCGCGAAAACTTGCGCCAATAGCGCTATTACTTCGCTCTCAGTAAATGCCATGCGGTGATTCTATTCCCATCAGATATCCACTAGAGAATTAGCGCCTCTATGCGCTACCTTTGTCACTTAGTAGAACGCAATAAGGAGACCAAAATGTCAGTACAGGCATACATCTTGATTCAGACCGAAGTCGGAAAAGCGGACAGTGTCGCTAAATCTGTATCGGCGATCGCGGGCGTAACTCTGGCTGAAGGCGTTACTGGTCCTTACGATGTAATCATGCGCGCTGAAGCCCCAAGCATGGAAGATTTTGGTCGCATGATTCTTTCTAAAGTTCAAGGCGTTGCAGGTATTACTCGCACTCTGACTTGCCCGGTAACTACTTTTTAGTTACCTAGCGGTCCGTTAGTTCTGCGTTTGGCAGTATCAATTAGCGCTTGCACGATCTGCTCGTAACTCTTTCCAGTAGCTGCCCACATCTTGGGAAATACTGACGTTGCTGTAAAACCAGGCATGGTGTTTATTTCATTAATAACGACCTCGCCAGTATTGGTAAAGAAGAAATCAACTCGAGCTAATCCGCTACAGCCAAGAGATTTAAACGCATCAAGGGACGCGGCGCGAATTGCATCGCTAGCACTTGCTGGAATATCGGCCGGAATGATTATTTCGGTTGCGCCGTCTAAATACTTTGCTTCGAAATCATAGAACTCAAACTTGGAATCAATTTTAATTTGGCCAACTTTAGAAGCTTGAGCTGCACCATCAATTTCCAATACGGCACATTCAATTTCTAATCCAAATATCGCACGTTCAACCATAGCCTTGGGATCAAAGCGATGCGCCTCGGTAATCGCATTTGCTAACTGATCAGCGCTTTTAACTTTAGTTGTACCCCGACTCGAGCCACCGCGTGCTGGTTTAACGAAGAGCGGGTAACCGAGTGCATCAGCTTTTTTCTGTAGTTCTGATTTGTCGGAACTCCATTGGGTTGCGGTAACGATAAAGCCGTCGGCAACTTTTAAGCCGTGCGCAGCAAATATTGGTTTGGCAAAAGACTTATCCATCGCTACAGCTGATGCCAATACCCCGCTACCCACATAAGGCAGATCGGCAATCTCAAAGAAACCTTGGATCGAACCATCTTCGCCGTATGGGCCATGCAAAGTTGGGAAAATTAAATCTACGTTTAACGGCTTGCGGCCAACGCTAAAGCCGGCAACATCTGCCACTACGCCTGGCGCGCTACTTGGTACTTCCGGCAACTTTCCGTCAACGATGCTCAGCTGTTGGGTTTCTGGAACTAAAACCCACTTGCCATCCTTGGTAATGCCAATCAGAACAACATCATATTTATTGCGGTCAATTGCACTTAA
>JBEINS010000048.1:0-6814 GCA_040377985.1 Candidatus Planktophila sp.
GGGGCCACAATTGGTATTGCAATCCTGGCTGCATACGTCATTGGCTCTGGACTCTGGGTCAACACTGGCGATAACTGGTATCGCAACCTAAACCAACCTTCTTGGCAACCGCCAAGTTTTGTCTTTGGAATTATCTGGCCATATAACTTCATTGTTCTTGGAATCGCAGCAGTAACTATTGCCGAAAAAGCAGCTCGTGCAAACGTCTTTATTTACTTGGCTTTCTTTGCATTCTCCGTTGCCTGTGCTTTAACTTGGGCTTATCAGTTCTATCGGCCGCACAACTTACAGCTAGCTTCGATAGCACTTATTGGCACGGCAGTGCTAACAATTCCGATGGTAATTGTTGCCTTTAGAACATCAACTCCCATTGCAGTCGCACTACTTCCCTATCAAGTATGGGTAGCAATAGCTGCAAGCTTGAGCTATCAATACAGTCGCCTGAATTAAGGCATTACCAATCCGCCATCAACTGGCACGGTAATTCCTGTTACATAACTAGATGCATCGCTAACTAGCCAAATCAAAGTTGCTGCTAACTCTTCTGGCTCGCCTAAACGACCGGCAGGTGCAAACATCTTGATCATATTGACCATATCTTTAGGAAGTTCTTCGGTCATTTCAGATGGGAAAAATCCAGGAGCAAGTGCATTTACTCGGATACCTTTTCGACCAGTCCATTGCGCCGCTAAGTCACGAGTTAAGCCGATCAGCCCAGCCTTGCTAGATGCATATGCTGCTTGCGGTAGTCCTTGCGGCTTTATGCCAAGAATGCTTGAGATATTTACAATAGCGCCGCCATTTTTATTGGCTTTAGCAAATGCTTGTGCCATCCAATAGGCACCAAAGAGATTCACATCTAAAACACTTCTAAATTGTTCTGGCGTTTCATGTGTTGCAGGTACAGCCGTGCCGACGCCAGCGTTATTCACCAATATATCAACGCGGCCAAACTTTTCAATTGCAAGTGCAATTAAGGCATCACATTGTTCTGGTTGAGTTACATCAGTCTGCAGGGCGGCATATCTACGGCCAGCTGCTTCAACGAGAGCGCCCGTATCTGCCAAGCGGTCAATGCGTCTTGCGCCAAGTACAACATCAGCGCCAGCTTCGGCTAACGCTTTGGTGAAAGCAACGCCAAGGCCAGATGAAGCGCCCGTGACCACTGCGACTTTTCCATCTAATTTAAAGCGGTCAAGAACACTCATACTCACTCCTCAAATAGGTCTTATTTGCGTAAGGTTAAGGCATGGACTTCAACCTCAGCCCTAAGACAACCGAATATGCCGCCAAACTGCAAGCCTTCATGGATTCTGAAGTTTTCCCGGCCGAAGCTGTTTATCACCAGCAACGTGAGAACTTAATTGCACAGGGCAAGCCACATGCTTTGCCCGCAATTGTCGAAGAGTTAAAGATAAAAGCTAAAGCTTTAGGGTTATGGAATCTATTCTTGCCACATTATGGTCACGGCTTATCGGTTACCGATTATGCAACCTTGGCCGAGATCACAGGCTGGTCACCTGAAATCGCACCTGAAGCAATTAACTGCGCAGCTCCTGACACCGGCAATATGGAATTACTCGACATGTTCGGAAACAAAGAGCAGAAAGAACGCTGGTTACAACCGCTTCTTGATGGTCAAATTCGTTCAGCTTTTGCAATGACTGAACCTGCAGTTGCTTCAAGTGATGCTCGCAATATTCAGACCCAAATCGTCAAAGATGGTGATCACTACGTAATTAATGGAACCAAGTGGTGGACCACAGGCGCTATGGATCAGCGCTGTGAGATTTTAATTGTGATGGGTAAGACAAATCCTGCGGCCGATGATCATCACCAACAATCTATGGTGCTCGTTCCAACGAATACGCCAGGGGTGAAGGTAGTTAGAAACTTAACTGTCTTTGGTTACGTAGATCAACACGGTCATGCCGAAGTTTCATTTACTAACGTGCGCGTACCAGTTGCTAATCTATTAGGTGCCGAGGGTGAAGGTTTTGCTCTTGCACAAGCACGACTTGGCCCAGGCCGAATTCACCACTGCATGAGGGCAATTGGCATGGCAGAGCGAGCGCTATCAATAATGATTAAACGCACTGTGGCGCGTGAAGCTTTTGGCAAAGAGTTGGTTAAACAAGGTGTGATTCAAGACTGGATTGCACAAGCTCG
Source organism: Candidatus Planktophila sp. (assembly GCA_040377985.1). GTDB lineage: Bacteria > Actinomycetota > Actinomycetes > Nanopelagicales > Nanopelagicaceae > Planktophila. The sequence continues at coordinate 2,170 of JBEINS010000048.1, forward strand.
CATTGATATTGAGCAAGCACGTTTATTAGTTTTAAAGGCTGCCTGGATGATTGATTCAGTAGGTGCGAAAGGTGCTCGAAAAGAGATTGCGGCCATTAAAGTTGCCGTGCCCCAAATGGCAGAACGAATTATTGATCATGCCATTCAAAGTCATGGTGGTGCAGGTGTTAGCCAAGATACGCCACTTGCCGCAATGTATGCCGGAATTCGCACCTTGCGCATTGTTGATGGGCCTGATGAAGTTCACATTAGAGATATTGCGCGGTTAGAAATTAAACCTTATTTGTCATGAAGGATTTAACTGCGGTCCGTGAAGAGGATCGCTTCGATGTGGCAAAGATGCATGCTTGGTTGCGCCCGTTTATAACTGAGGATCAACTTCCAGAAGTAATGCAATTCCGTAGTGGCGCATCTAATCTGACTTATTTACTTAGCTACCCTGACCGCGAGTTAGTTTTGCGTAAGCCTCCGGTTGGAACAAAGGCAGCTTCTGCTCACGACATGAAGCGTGAGTACTTGATTCAATCAAGGTTACAGTCCGTATACCCATTAGTGCCAAAGATGATTGCCTTATGTGAAGACCAATCGGTTATGGGTTCTGATTTTTATGTCATGGAACGAGTTGAGGGTGAGATATTTCGCCGTGATATTCCAGAAGGGATAACCTCTTCCGACATCTCAGTGATGGCTGATTCTTTGATTAATGGTTTAGTGCAATTACATGCTGTTGATTCTTCGATTTTGAAAGAGCTAAACAAAGGAAATGGATATGTGCAGCGCCAAGTTCAAGGTTGGTCGAAGCGTTATCGCAATGCGCTAACTGATGATGTGCCTGCTGCCGAAAAATTAATGGCCTGGCTTGATGCCAATCAACCCGACGACATTGACTCCTGCATTATTCACGGCGATTGGCGGATTGATAATGTGGTATTTGATTTAGCAAATGCTCGTATCGCAGGAGTATTGGATTGGGAACTAGCAACTGTCGGTGATCCCCTAATGGATTTAGGTTCAGCACTTGCCTATTGGGTTGATCGAGATGATGAAGCAGCATTTGCTTCGCTTCGTAGGCAGCCAAGCCATCTGCCAGGCATGCCAACTCGTGATGAGTTTGTGCAAAGATATTTAGAGCTAAGTGGCCGCAAATGTAATGACTTTACATTTTATGAAGTTTTTGGCCTCTTTAGATTAGCTGTGATTATTCAACAGATCTGGGCACGTTTTCGTTTGGGTCAGACAACTAATCCCGCTTTTGCCGGGTTTGGAGATGCTGTGAACACCTTAATTAATCGAGCCGAAGGAAAAATCTCATGAAAGCCGGACGCATCACTGTTTCAACACGTAAATTTGAAGTAACCGAAGTACCAACGCCAAGCGCCGGAGCTGGACAGGTTCGCATAAAGGTCGGTGCGGCCGGTGTCTGTTTGTCAGATGTCCATTTCCTTGAAGGAATTTTATCGCCAGGCTATTTAGCCGGTGATGAAGTAACGCTCGGTCATGAGGTGGCCGGAACTATTGACCAAATTGGTGAAGGTGTTGATTCGCACTCGATAGGTGAGCGAGTCGTTGTAATCGCTGGCGAGCGGAATGGCTCGAATCAAATTACGACGCTAGGTTTCGATTACGACGGTGGTTGGGCTGAGTATGTGGTTATCAACGCTGAACTAGTTGTACAGATTCCAGATTCATTGCCTTTTGAACAAGCAGCCATTATTCCGGATGCAGTATCTACCCCGTGGGCGGCAATTTCTGCAACTGGAAAGATTCAAGCTGGTGAAGCAGTGGCGGTATTTGGAGTTGGCGGGCTAGGAATTCATGCCATTCAATTATTAAAAATTATCGGCTGCAGCAAAGTAATTGCTATCGACCCACGTGAAGATGCTCGAGCCAATGCTCTAGCTCGCGGCGCAGACTTTGCATTCGCGCCAGATGACCTGAAGTTAAAAGAGCATCGTGGCTTAAATGCAGCCTTTGACTTTGCCGGCGTCACGCCAGTTCGCAAACAAGCACTTTCAATGTTGGGTGAGCAAGGTCGTCTAATCATTGTGGGCATAGCTAATGAACCAATCGTTATTCCGAACGATATGGCATTTACTTATATGCGCACACAGATAATGGGACATTATGGATCTGAGCCTCATCATATTAGTGAGTTAATTGAATTTGCGCGTCAAGGCAAGTTAGATCTTTCGCACTCAGTCTCTGAAATTCTTCCCTTGGCACAGGCTGCCGAAGCAATTGATAAATTAGCCAACAAGATCGGGAATCCGATTCGAATTGTGTTAAAGCCTTAGGGCTGCTTTAGTTTTCGGCAAAGCCTAATTTATCGAGCATCTTTGAGTCGCGTTGCCATTCTTTCGATACCTTGATGTGCAGACCAAGGAAGATACGGGCTTCTAGTTCGCGCTCAACATCAGCCCGAGCTCGCATGCCGATATCTTTTAGTTGTGAGCCCTGGTGGCCAAGCAAGATCGCACGTTGTGAATCACGTTCTACGTGAATTGTCGCGTGGATATCGAAGAATGGTCGACTGCCGGTTTTTTCGCGCTCTGACATTTCATCAATAGTTACCACGATTGAGTGTGGAAGTTCTTGACGCGCATCACGAAGAGCAGCCTCCCGAATTAATTCACAAATCAATTGCTCAATGCTTTGATCGCTACGCATATTGGTTGGATAAAACTCTGGGCCAGGCTTAAGCTGTTGGCCGATTAACTTCTTTAATAAATCAATCTGCTCATGAGTTGCAGCCGATACTGGCACGATTTCATCCCAAGTGAAACCTTTAGCCATCGCCATGATGCTAGCTAATCGAGTAGCAAGATTTGCTTTACTAATTAAATCTGTTTTTGTAACAAGGGCAATCTTTTTGCTGCGTGGATGCTTAGCAATTTCATCAATAATGTATTGATCGCCAGCACCTGATTCTTCATCGGCTGGCAAGCAAATAATGATTACATCAACTGAATCTAAGCTCTCTTCAACAACGGCATTTAAGCGCTTGCCCAATAACGTCTTTGGCTTATGCACGCCAGGGGTATCAACCAAAATCGCTTGGAAATCTGGCTCATTAACGATGCCACGGATTGCATGACGAGTGGTGTTTGGGTGCGGCGAAGTAATTACTACTTTGCTACCAACGAGTGCGTTAACCAGAGTTGATTTTCCGGTATTTGGGCGGCCAACAATGGCGACGAAGCCCGATCGGAATTCATTCTCTGTGCTCATTGGCTAATCATCTCATTACATTGGTGAGAGAAATTCCACCGCATCTGCTACTGAAGTCACGATTTCAGCAGCTCTCTCACCAATTAAGCGATGACAACCTTCACTAACAGGTGAAGTTATCGGACCTGGAATAGCCATAACTGGTCGCATTAGTTCGGCTGCATCTCTTGCCGTGCGCAATGAGCCACTACGAAAAGCGGCTTCAACAACTAGCGTCGCATTTGATAGGGCCGCGATTAATCGATTGCGCGTTAAGAATCGCGCCGGCATTGCTTGAGTTCCTGGCGGCACTTCACTGACCATGCAACCGAGTTCAGCGATCTCGGCAAATAGCCGGGCATGGCCGGCTGGATAATTGATGTCTATCCCGGTTGCAATAACTGCAACTGTGAAACCTTCGGCAACTAGTGCGCCTTTATGTGCTGCTGCATCAATGCCGTATGCACCACCACTAATGATTGACCAGCTGCGATCTACAAAGCCAGCTGCAAAGTCTTGTGCAATGCGAACTCCGTATTGGGTTGGATTTCTAGAACCAACGATGGCTAGCGAATTCCCAGTTAGACACTTGGAGTCGCCTTTAATAACTAGTCCAATCGGTGGTGAAGTTAAATCGTTTACCTGTTTTGGCCAATCAGGATGATCTGGTGTTAAGAACTCAGCCCCAATTGCGGCGATACTTTCAAATAGTTGATCTGAGTTAGAGCTAGAAATCTTTTCAATGCTGCGCGCGTATTTAATTGGGTCATATCCCCCATTAAGCGCACGATCTAAAACGTAACTAGCGCCATTACTAAATACTTCACGCGACCAGAATGAAGATCCGCCTTCGATGGCCGCAAATAACCTTGCTCGGGCAATTAGCTCTTGGTTCACAGTGTTCATAAACCCAGAGGTTAAAGAGCAGGCCTGACTAATTTATGTTTTTTTCATCACCTTGTGGCCAAGAAGAAGCTGTGGTTACTTAAGTAGCGCTGCCACATTTGCAAAAGAGCGTCGATGTTCTATACACGGACCATTGGCACTTAACAATTGGCTATGGCTGGCAGTGATATAGCCCTTATGCCCAGCAAAACCATAGGCCGGATATTTCTCATCTAGTTGGCGCATGATGCGATCTCGGTAAACCTTTGCCAGAATTGAAGCAGCACTTATTGTGTGTACGACTTGATCGCCTTTCCAAACCGCTAAGTTTGGTAGTGCTAAACCCGCAATTGCATATCCATCAGTTAAAACATAAGCCGGTGAAACTTTAAGTGCTTGAACTGCTCGGCGCATCCCATCAAGATTTGCCGCATGCACGCCGCGTGAATCAACTTCGGCTGCCGGAATTTCAATGATGCTGTATGCAAGTGCGTGCTCGATAACTAAATCAAAGAGCACTTCACGTTTATTTTCTTTAATCTCTTTGGAATCA
>JBEINS010000125.1:0-3360 GCA_040377985.1 Candidatus Planktophila sp.
CAAGCTGCTTCACTAATGCGGTCAGCAACAGAATCCAGAATTGCACCCCAAGCACTTTCGCGACGTTGAAATATCGCAACGCTGCCATCAACGCCATCAAAGAGCAGTGATAACACAACTAATGCAATAGCCCAATAAGAATGCGGGATTACGGCAGTACCGATTGCCGAGATCAAACCCAGAAGCGTTAAGACATTTGGCGAAATACGGAGCAGAGTTGCAATTAAAGCGAATCGGTAAGAGATGGCCAGCCAAGCATGAACGATGCCTGCTATTTCGGCGTTACCATGTAGTTCACTCCAACGCTTATAGAATTCTTTCTTGGTGATCATTTAGTAACCAACTTTCGATAAATCTCGAGCGTGGCTGAAGAAGTATTCATCGTGTAGAAATGTAGACCGGGTACGCCTAACTTGAGTAATTCTTCACAGAGCTGCGTAGCGATCTCAATTCCAAGTTTTTGAACTGCATCATGATCGTCTTCGATAGTTGAGAATTTTTCTAAAATATTTGCTGGAATCGGAGTTCCGCTTAGTTCGGACATCCGCACTAATTGCTTAACATTGGTAACTGGCAAGATGCCTGGAATAATTGGCAAGTTAGATCCTTTTTCGGCAAGTGCTTCAACTAGTCGTTGATAACTTTGCGCTTCAAAGAAGAACTGGGTCGTTGCAAAAGTAGCACCGAGAGATTCTTTTCGAATCAAAACATCAACATCTTTTGCTAGATCACCATTTGATGCTGGGTGGCCATCAGGAAAGGCAGCTACGCCAACTTCAAAACCGCCAACTTCCATTGCTAATTCAACTAATTGATCAGCATGGTTAAATCCACCAACCGTTGGCACCCATGGCGCACTTGGTCCACCAGTTGGGTCGCCACGCAACGCAAGAATGCTATGAATGCCGGCTTCCTTATATTTCTGCAGGATTTCAATCAGCTCACCCCGCGTTGAACCAACGCAAGTTAAATGGGCAACTGTAGGAATCGAGGTGCGTTCGGTGATCTGTGAAGTTATCCGAATTGTGCGATCACGGGTTGACCCCCCGGCGCCATAGGTGACCGAAATGAAATCTGGGGCGATTGGTTCAAGCGCTGACATGGCAGCCCAAAGTCGTTCTTCGCCAGCCTGATCTTTAGGCGGAAAGAACTCAAATGAGTATTTTGTTTCGCGTATTGCCACTAGGTCAGCGTATCGTTACGCGCGTGAAACCTGAGGCATCTTTGCAACCGCTCGAGCAGCTCAGATCTTTGCGGCAACAGGTCGAGGCGCAACTCCAGGATTTCCTCACTGCCCAATCGAATTACTTCACCTCAATTGCTCCAGAACTCAAACCGGCGGCAAGCAGTTTGAGCGCCTTTGTAGTTAACGGTGGAAAACGATTTAGACCCCTCTTCGCAGCAGTTGGCGCAATGGGCGCTGGTTCTCAATTAAGTAATGCCGAGATTCGTGCTTTTGCTAGTTTGGAATTACTGCAAGCTTGCGCATTAGTTCACGATGACTTAATGGATGCATCCGATACCCGACGTGGTGAACCAGCGATTCATAAATTATTTGAATCGATGCACTCAGCCGAAAAGTATCAAGGCAAGGCAAGGCAATTTGGTTTATCAGCAGCAGTCTTAATTGGTGACCTAGCACTTATCTGGTCAGATCAAATGTTGAATAGTTCTGGAATCAAAAGCGAATCACTACTTGCTGCTCTAAGTGTGCATGATGAAATGCGAGTTGAATTAATTGCTGGCCAATACCTCGATGTATTCGAGCAAGCTCGCGGCACCCAAAGTGTTGCTCAAGCGCTCAACATTGCTCGATACAAGTCGGCCAAGTACACAATTGAGCGTCCGCTTCATTTAGGAGCAGCCATTGCGATTCCTGATCCTTTGATGCGTGCGCAAATAGTTTCTATCTATTCAGAGTTTGGTTTACCGCTGGGCGAAGCGTTTCAATTGCGCGATGACCTACTTGGCGTTTTTGGAGATCCTAAAGTTACTGGCAAGCCGGCTGGGGATGATTTGCGCGAGGGAAAGCGCACAGTTCTCATGGCAATGACCCACGATCGCATCTCTGGGGCGGCCGAAGCGGAGTTCATGCAGGAATTCGGAAATCACGATATCTCCGAAAGCGCCATCGCACGCTTGCAAGAGATTATTGCTGAAACTGGGGCTGCGATGCATGTGGAGGACCTAATTGAAGAATTAACTTCCACCGCGCTAGAAGCGCTAAATCGTGATGAAATAGTGCCACAAGCTAGAGAACTATTAACCGAGATGGCAATCATCGCGACAAAAAGAAATATGTGAACAAATAAATGGTTAAGCAAATAAAGGGTCCTAGTGATCATGTCGTTGTAGTTGGTGCTGGTTATGCTGGATTGAGCGCGGCTCTTCGACTTGCTGGCGCTGGTCGCAAAGTAACAATCATTGAACGCGAGTCTGTGCCTGGTGGGCGCAGTGGGTTGTTGCAACGCGATGGCTACTCATTTGATACTGGGCCCAGTGTTCTAACCATGCCATCTCTAATTAACGATGCCTTTAATTCAGTTGGCGAAGAACTCAAAGACTGGGTCGACTTAATGCCGTTGAAGCCGCTGTACCGCGCGTTCTATGACGATGGTTCACAAATCGATGTGCACGCAAACACCCAAGAGATGGAAGCTGAGATTGCTCGCACTGTTAGCTCTGCCGAAGCTGCTGGTTATCGCAAATACGTTGAATTCGTAACTAAGTTATATAAGTACGAGATGAATGATTTTATTGATCGCAATATTGATTCACCACTAAATTTGTTGACACCTAACTTGGCTCGCTTGGTAGCTCTCGGTGGCTTTAGAAAGTTGCAACCAAAAGTTAATCAGTATCTCAAAGACCCACGCTTACAAAAGGTTTACTCCTTCCAGGCCATGTATGCCGGTGTCAGCCCACAGCAAGCTCTAGCTATCTACGCGGTCATCGCGTATATGGATTCGGTAAATGGTGTCTTCTTCCCTAAGGGTGGAATGCATGCAGTTCCTGTCGCACTTGCAGCCGCTGCGCAAAAGCATGGCGTTGAAATCAAATACAGCACCACTGTTACCAAGATTGATTTTGAAAATGGTCGCGCAAAAGCTGTTATCACTGATAAAGGTGAGCGAATTACCTGCGATGCAGTTGTCTTAAACCCTGATCTACCTGTCGCTTGGCGTGATCTTTTAGGTCAGACTCCTCGCTCAGTAAAGCGCCTGCGCTACTCACCATCTTGTGCAACCATGTTGATCGGTTCAAGTAAGAAATACGATCACATCGCCCACCACAATATTCACTTCGGTAAATCTTGGGATGGCGTCTTTGATGAGCTAATCAACAAGAAGCAATTGATGA
>JBEINS010000116.1:0-3607 GCA_040377985.1 Candidatus Planktophila sp.
AATGTTTTCAAAGACGGTACCGTCAAAGAGAATCGTGTCTTGAGCTACGACTGAAAGAAATTTGCGCGATGAACGAAGATCTATTGCGGCCATGTCGATACCATCTAGTTTTATCGAGCCAGATGTTGGTCGTAAGAAACCAATTACCAAGTTGATAAAGGTTGATTTACCTGAACCACTTGGTCCCACTAAAGCAATCATGCGGCCAGGTTCGGCTAAGACATTTATATTGGCTAAGGAAGGTTTGTGATTAGTTGGATAGGTGAAAGAGACATCACAGAATTCAACTCTTCCGGTTACTTTTGATACTGCTCGCTTGCCGGCATTTGATTCCAGATCGGGGGATTCCAGCAATTCACCTAGCGACCTGATAGAGGCGAGACCTTTTGCTAACGCAGGTGCGATGCTGGTTAGCAGTAGTACGGATCCGACCAGCATTCCGAAATACGAGCTGAGCATCACTACGCCACCGGCAGTGATTGGCAGGAAGCCAGTGATTGCACACCAAGCCGCAAAGCCAACACAGATGACGTAGGTGAGTTGGAAGGTAACCCAAGCTATTGCGGTGAAGTGTCCTTGCAAACGATCGAGTCGCAAGCCAGCACTCTTGACGCTAGAAAACGAGGTATACATGGTCTTTAGCGCGTTCTTTTCTAGACCATGGGCTCTCGTTATTGGCAGCAAAGTTGTCATCTCATTCACACGTGACGACATTCGTTCTATTTCAGACCGAAAATCTTCGTTGTGAGAATTCAGCGTTTTTCGCATTTTGATCACTACGGTTGCTGAAATTGGTCCCAGAATTAGAAAGAACGGCAGGAACTGAGGAACCTTGATCGCGGTAATCACTAAGGCGCCGATTAGACTGTTTATTGCGCCAAGTCCGCCGTCAAAACTGTGACGCATCATTTGTTCGATGTTTTCTACATCGCGAACAACTTTTGTTTGTAGAGCGCCGGCATTAGTAGTTTGATAAAAACTGATACTCATTTGCTGCATCCGCTCAACCAGTGCTGACCGAAGTCGGTTCTCTAAGTTGCGAACTGCCTTTGCTAAGCATCGTACATACATTACGTTCATCGGATAATTCTGAATTGTTATTACGGCTAACAATCCAAAATTAATAGCCAAGGTGGTGAGTGGCTTCTTGTAAACCACACAATCAATCATGTTTGCGATAAGAAGCGGAGTAGTCCATGAAGGCGAATGCTTGATCGAGTAGAAGACAATCGCGAGGAAAATATCTCTGCGATGGTTCTCCAATAAATACCAGAGAGTCTTTACCGGATGCTCGCCACGATATTGATGATCTAGTTCAGCTTCGTGGCTTTTTGGCATAGTCGCACAGTAATCAAAACTTTTAGATAAATGAATAACTGCAAGAGTTATTCGCACACCAAAAGCGCAAAGCAATGTCTTGTAAGCGTTTGAATAAGACAAAACCTTTGCGATCGCATCTCAAAAATTACTCTGGAGGTGGAAACGGGATTTGAACCCGTGTAGAGGGATTTGCAGTCCCTTGCCTCGCCTCTCGGCCATTCCACCATGAAAATACGGCCCCCTGTGAAAGGCAGGTGGCCGTATATCCGAGCGGACGACGGGGTTCGAACCCGCGACCTGAACCTTGGCAAGGTTCCGCGCTACCAGCTGCGCTACGTCCGCATTTCTTACTTTTTAAAGATCTGCCCTAAACCGAAGTCAGGCAGAGGGCGAAATCTATCCTAATTCAGGCGTAACTGCCAAAGGGGTCATACCTTTAGCGCATGAACTCAGTCGATGAGGCAGTCGCGCCCCAATTCTGGATGGGCGGGCTATTGGCACGCGATCTCGTTGAGGTGAGCTCCAATCCGAGTTGTTTAGCAGATGGGGATTTCTGGGCGATCAGCACAACTTATGAAGGTGAATTCCGTGCGGCTAAGTTCAAGACAATTAATAGTGAGCCATTTCCCTTAGTTAGCTCGACTGAAAAAGCACATGAATCCAATCAAAAAATTAGCGGGAAATGGGAGAGCGGCACATCAGAATCTGAATACGTTGCATACGTGGAAAAGATTCGGGAAGAAATCGCAAGTGGCGGGGTCTATCAAGTAAATGCTTGCCGCAGACTAAGTATTAAATCAGCGGCAACTCTAGATTTAGCTTTTGCAAATATTTTGAAGTCAAACCCAGCGCCCTTTGCCAGTTACTTGCGATTAAATGATTTGGAGATCGCGTCGGCATCACCTGAGCTGTTTCTAACTCGCGATGGCGATCAAATCAAAACTTCACCAATAAAAGGAACCAAACGATCAGCGGCTGAGAGTTTTGGAAGTAAAGACCGCGCCGAAAACATCATGATCGTTGACTTGATGCGTAACGACCTAGGTCAGATTTGTATTCCAGGAAGCATTGCAGTGCCTGATTTATTGCGTGATGAAGAACATCCTGGACTTAGTCATTTGGTCTCTGATGTAATTGGTCAATTGCGCAGTGGCATTACGTGGGCCGAAATATTTGAAGCACTACTGCCTGCCGGCTCGATAAGTGGTGCACCCAAGAGTGCAGCGAAACGAATTATTGCGGAGTTAGAACCAACAGCGCGCAGTACTTATTGCGGGGTACTGGGCTGGATACATGGCGACCAGGCTGTGTTATCAGTGGCGATTAGAACTTTTTGGCGTGAATCTGATTTCATACATTTCGGTACCGGTGCTGGCATAACTTGGAGTAGCGATGCAAAAGCAGAATGGGAAGAAACACAACTAAAAGCTGAACGGTTGATTTCAATCATCGGTGGTGAACTATGACTCAGAGTGCTTGGGTTGCAGGGCGATTGTTAAGTTATGAGCAAGCGCAATTAGATTCTGCGGGCTGGCCAAATGGAACCGGCATTTTTGAAACCATCAAAACTGTTAGCGGCCAGCCTTGGGCTTTGTCCCGACACATGCGTCGAGCCTTAAACTCGGCCCGCCGAAACGATCAACCTTTTCCAAATGAAGATCTGATTCGTAGCGCAGTGGCCGAAACTATCGCGGCTAATCCTTTCTTGATTGGTCGCCTGCGACTCTTGTTCGGCATTGATGGGAGTCTGCGAGCTACGCATCAGGAATATCTTGAGATAAAAAGAGCTGCCCATTTAGGTATTCGCCATTTGAATGAGGAAGTTACTGGCCCGATTGAAAAGCGATATCCATATACCCAGAATCTGCGGATGTTGAGTCAAGCTAAGAGTTCAGGTTTTGATGATTTTCTCTTGGTGAATCCAGATGGCTTAATCACCGAGACGGCGATTGCGAATTTGGTCTTTCAAATAGATGGTGAATGGATCACTCCACCACTTTCTGATGGTGTTCTACCTGGTGTCATGAGAGGTTTATTGGTCGAAAAAAACGGCGTAATTGTCCGTCAGATCCGGGCGGATCAGTTGAATGAAATTGGATCTGGGTTCCTCGTATCAAGTCTGAAGATTGCGCAACCAATCGAGCGAATTGGTGATCTAACTCTTGCTATTTCGTCAGAGAGTGAGCAAATGCGCTTGTCATTTGCGGCAACTGCATTGGCAACTTCGGTAGGCTAGGGGCATGTCTGAACTAAGGGTCACCGTAGATGGCGTGGCAACTGTGGTTGC
>JBEINS010000006.1:0-15903 GCA_040377985.1 Candidatus Planktophila sp.
AAGCCATCAACGACTGCAAATAAGAGCACCGTATACATAAGCACGATTGCGATGACATTAACTGTCATATTTGGCACGACGGAGAAAAGTAGAACAACGAAAATGATTGGCATGAAGAACTCACCAATAGAGCGGCGACCGTCAACTTCATCGCGAACAAATCGGCGAACTGGACCACGATCACGAAGTGGAAGAGCGTTTTCATCGCCGCGCAAGTAAGCCTCACGGGCTGCCACTCGTCGCTCGCGAGCTAGGGCTTTGTCGCGCTTCTTAGCTTCCTTACCAATTGCAGGTGCCAAAGTTGAAACCTTGCGCTTTGATTCGGCATCTTTGCGAGATGGTGTCGGACGACCTTTTTTTGCGGCTTCTTCAGTCATAGCCAAACTATAGAGCCAGCATGCGCTCTAAGGCGAGTTTGGAGTACTTGCGAACGTCCTCAGGAACAATGATTTGGTTCACTACCTGACCTTGGACCAAGGATTCCATCGCCCAAACTAAGTGCGGTAAATCAATCCGGTTCATGGTTGAGCAGTAGCAAACAGTCTTATCCAGAAACAATATTTCTTTATCTGGCATGGTGCGCGATAAGCGTTGCACCAGGTTTAGCTCAGTACCAATAGCCCACTTAGAGCCGGCTGGGGAATTCTTAACAGTCTGAATGATCTTCTCAGTTGAACCCACGACATCTGCAATTGAAACAACTTCGTGTTGGCATTCTGGATGTACTAATACCTGCACGCCCGGAACTCGCTCACGCACATCAGCAACATTCTGCGCGCTAAAGCGACCATGCACTGAGCAATGACCACGCCAAAGAATTACCTTTGCTGCACGCAACTCCGCTTCGGTTAAGCCACCCATCGGTTTCCAGGGATTCCAAACTACGCAATCGGATAGCGATAAGCCCATTGCAAGAACTGCCGTGTTTCTACCTAAATGTTGATCGGGCAAGAATAGAATTTTTTCACCTTGGGTAAATGCCCATTCCATTGCACTCTTGGCGTTAGATGAAGTGCAGATAGTTCCACCATTTTTTCCAGTAAAACTCTTAATGGCAGCGGATGAATTCATATAGGTAACTGGAATTGTTTTCTCTGCAATTCCTAGGCCTTCTAATTGATTCCAGCAATCATCTACTTGGTTAGCTGAAGCCATATCAGCCATTGAGCAACCAGCGGCTAAATCAGGCAGGATCACTTTCTGATTATCAGCAGTCAGTACGTCAGCGCTTTCAGCCATGAAGTGAACACCACAGAAAATTACATACTCGGCTTGTGGATTCTCAGCAGCTGCTTGCGCCAACTTAAACGAGTCGCCAGTAATGTCAGCAAATTCAATAACTTCATCGCGTTGATAGTGGTGGCCGAGGATCATTACTTTCGAACCTAGGGCTGCTCGCGCAGCTCGTGCCCGTTCTACTAAATCGGGATCACTGGCAGCAGGCAACTCGCCAGCACAGGAGACCCCACGTTCGCTGGTTAGATCGCGTTCGCGTCCCATGAGAAGTAGATCGGTTAAGGCCATGGCGACATTCTCTCGAATTTTGACCCTCCTGTCGCATTTGGAGTACATGTTTGGAGCTCTCATGGCTACTATTAAGCCCTGTTCGAAGAACTTTTAGGGGAGAGCAATGACTACCGAGGCCGTAGATATCAAGATGACCAGTATCGCTTTGTCCGATGTGGCAGCAAGCAAAGTTGCCGCTCTATTGGCTCAAGAAGGTCGCGATGATCTCTGCCTACGAGTTGCGGTTCAACCTGGTGGCTGTTCTGGCCTTAAGTACCAGCTTTATTTCGATGACCGCAACCAAGATGGTGACATCGTGCGTGAGTTCGGCACAGTTAAAGTTGTTATCGACAAGATGAGCGATCCATACCTAATGGGCGCAACAATCGATTTCGTGGACACCATTGAGAAGCAGGGTTTCACGATTGATAATCCGAATGCGCAAGGTTCATGCGCTTGCGGCGATTCGTTTAATTAATTTCTAGAACGAATTTAACTTAATGAAAATTGGTGTTGCCGGTTCTGTCGGCTTGGACCATTTAATGACCTTTCCGGGGAAATTCACCGATTCTCTAGTTGCTGGCTCACTCGAAAAAGTCTCACTGTCATTCTTAGTTGATGGCCTTGAAGTTCGCCGAGGTGGGTGCGCCGCAAACATTGTTTATGGCATGGGTGTACTCGGGTTAAATCCAGTTCTTATTGCAGCTGTTGGAAAAGATTGGGCTGATTACGATGCCTGGTTAATTCGCCATGGTGTTGATACTTCACATGTGTTGATATCAACCACTCAGTTCACTGCGCATTTCATGGTCACCACCGATACTGAGTTAAATCAGATCGCCTCCTTCTTTCCAGGTGCCATGTCAGAAGCGCGAAATATTGAACTTGGTCCAATCATGGATAAAACCGGCCGCTTCGACATCGTGGTAATTTCGCCAGATGATCCTGAAGCAATGCTTAGACATTCAGAGGTTTGTCGTTCGCAAGGGATTGCTTTTGCCGCTGACCCTTCACAACAAATGGCCCGTATGAGTGGCGAAGAAATTCGACAGTTGATAACTGGGGCAAAGTATTTATTCTTAAATGAATACGAATTAGCGCTAGCGATGCAAAAGACTGGTTGGACTGATGCCGAGATTCTTGATTTGGTTGAGTACCGAGTTGTAACGCTAGGTTCAAAGGGTGCGAAAGTTGAATCCAAAAGTGGTGAATTTGTTCAAGTAACTGTGCCGAAAGAAAAAGCAAAGATTGATCCAACTGGCGTAGGCGATTCATTTAGATCAGGTTTTATTGCAGGTCTTGCATGGGGCTTAAGCCACGAACGTTGTGCGCAACTTGGTTCGATGATTGCAACTTATGTAATTGAAACTACCGGAACTCAGGAATATCGCTTTACTGCAGCTGAGTTTGTGGCACGTTTTGCCGAAGCTTACGGAGATGACGCGGCTAGCGAGATTTCTGCACAACTGAAGTAATTGCGCTTATCAGTTGGCGTACTTCGGCTTCCGTCACACCATGATGCAAAGTAATTCGTAGATTACCTTCGCTCTTCATGCCCAGCGCTGCCAAAACATGACTTGGCTGCATCTGAGCTGCGGTACAGGCAGATCCAGAATCTAGAACGAAGTTCATTTCATTTAGTTGTCTAACTAGATCTTCGCCCACGCAACCATCTGCAACCAGGGCAATCGTTTGGCTAACTGAATCTGAGACAACGCCAGCGAATGCAATATTTAGCTGGGCAGCTGTGAGTGATTGCCTAATCAGTTGATTTAATTCTACGATGCGCTTTCCTTCAGTTGCTTCTTCCTTTAACCATTCATCGAGCGCAACAGCGCTAGCCAAAAGAAGTGGCAATGAAGATGACTCTGGAGTTCTGCGAATTCCTAAATTAGGTAGCGGGTTCTTCCAGGCAGTTGAGTTACGTATTGCCAGAATGCCAATACCGGCTGGTCCTTGCCAACTAGTGGCATCAAAGATCGCGCTATCCCAACGGCTAGGTAAGGGCAGATTTGGCGCTGCGGAATAATCGAGTGCTACATAAGTTGGATTGATAGTTGCTACTACTGAATCAACATCTTGGGTGATTCCGGTTTCTATATTGGCGCCTTGCAGGGCCAGAACGCTTTTCTGTTTGATTTGAGTTAGCTCACAAATTCGACCGTTAGGCCCGACCTTTAAGATTTGAGTTTTGCCACCAGAGTTTTCATGGGCCACCCCAACAGCGAAAACGCTGCGACGGTCTACCGCTGAATGAACCAATGTGAGGTCGGATTTAAGTAGCCCAGAAATAGCTAAGTGTTGGCCGAGACGTGGCTCACCAATTACTTCGATCTGACTTGGTTGTAGGGCTAAATTTTGCGCGATTGATTCAATAGCTTCATTTCTAAGGATTGCAGTTCTAGCTGAGTCATCGCCAATTTTTGCAGGATCTGCCCAACCTTGGCCAAAAGCATCGATTAATAAGGCTCTTGCGGCAGGGTGGAGTGGCGACTGACTAGTGAAATTTCCTGTGACCCGAACCACGCATCGAAGGCTACTCCTGACTGAAGCCGACGTCTAAGCGGGGCACTATCCTTGCACTATGAATTTGAATACCACTCGTCGTGGCCTCGTAATTTTGGTGCCAGCCATGTTTGCCCTTACTGGCTGCGCTAAAGACCCTGACTCAGGATTTAGTGGTGATGCTTCAAGCATTAACGAAATTTCGCATTCACTCTGGACTTACTCGTGGTTAGCAGCAGCTGTTGTTGGTGTGTTCACCGCGATCTTGATCGTGTGGCCAGCAATTTTCCATCGCGCCCCAAAGAATGGTCCCGAATTTCCAAAGCAGACTCAGTACAACGTGCCGGTCGAAATCGCTTACACCTTAATCCCATTCATCATCGTGGCTGCCTTGTTCTATTTCACCGCAGTTAAAGAGAACCAGATTGTTAAGCCACAGGAAAGCGTTCAACACGAAATAGTTGTAAATGGAATTCAATGGTCTTGGCAATTCACGTATCTTGATGCAGGTAAAGATGTAACGCTAACCGGAACGCCGGCTAAGCCGCCAGTAATGGTTGTGCCACAAGGTGAGCGAGTTCGTTACACAATCGTTTCTAATGATGTTGTGCATGGATTCTGGATCCCTGAATTTATGATCCAAATGCAAAACTTGCCTGGCGTAACTAATTATCTGGAATTCACGGCTAATAAGCTGGGCGATTTCCCTGGTCGATGCAACATTCTCTGCGGTCGTAATCATGCTCAGATGCTTTTCACTGTGCGAGTAGTTACTCCGGCTGAATACCAAACTTATATTTCGAATCTGAAACTTGAAATCGAGAAGGCGAGCCAAGCATGACCACATACGCTCAACGCGAAGCAACAGAAGCCGGCAACTTCACGACCACTCCGCCAACCTCTAAAGGCCGCCATTTCGTACGATTTATAACCTCAACTGATCATAAGACGATCGGTTACCTCTACTTGATGACAACATTCGCTTGGTTCTTAATCGGTGGCGTCCTGGCTCTAGTCCTTCGTGCTGAACTAACTCGTCCGGGAATGCAATTTATTAGCAATGAGCAGTACAACCAAGTTTTCACAATGCACGGAACCATTATGTTGTTGATGTTTGCTACACCTTTGTTCGTTGGTTTTGCGAATGTGATTATGCCGTTACAAATCGGCGCCGCAGATGTGGCTTTCCCACGTTTGAATATGTTGTCCTATTGGATCTATTTATTCGGTGGCATCATGGCATTCGCCGGCTTCTTATCTCCAGGTGGCGCAGCTTCATTTGGTTGGACTGCTTACGCTCCGCTTTCTAATTCACAATACTCACCCGGCATCGGTGGCGATCTCTGGATCGTCGGTCTAGCCATTGGTGGTATCGGAACAATTCTTGGTGGCGTTAACTTCATTACAACAATCTTCACAATGCGCGCCCCTGGTATGACTATGTTCCGCATGTCGATCTTTAGCTGGAACGTTCTGCTTACTTCAATTCTCGTCCTTCTTGCTTTCCCACCACTTGCCGCAGCACTTCTGGCACTTGAATCTGACCGATTATTTGGTTCGCATATTTTCGATCCGGCCAATGGTGGTGCGATGCTGTGGCAGCATCTCTTCTGGTTCTTTGGGCACCCCGAAGTTTATATTTTGGCGCTACCGTTCTTCGGTATCGCAACTGAGATCCTGCCGGTCTTTAGTAGAAAACCAATTTTCGGTTATAAAGGTTTGATCGCAGCCACGATTGCAATTTCAGCTCTTTCAGTTTCAGTTTGGGCTCACCATATGTTCGCAAGCGGACAAGTGCTCTTACCGTTCTTCTCATTTATGACTTTCTTAATTGGTATTCCAACCGGTGTGAAATTCTTCAACTGGATCGGCACCATGTGGCGAGGTCATGTTACTTTCGAAACGCCAATGCTCTGGGTAATGGGATTTTTGATCACCTTCTTATTCGGTGGAATTACCGGAATCATTTTGGCTTCACCACCACTTGATTTTGCAGTATCTGCCTCTTACTTCGTGGTTGCACACTTCCACTATGTGCTCTTTGGCACCGTGGTCTTTGCAATGTTCGCCGGTTTCTATTTCTGGTGGCCAAAGATGACTGGACGCATGCTTAATGAGCGCCTAGGAAAGATCCACTTCTGGACGCTCTTCTTTGGTTTCCACATAACATTTTTAATCCAGCACTGGCTAGGTATTAAGGGTTTCCCTCGACGCTACGCGGATTACTTAGCTACTGATGGATTTACCACGATGAATATGATTTCTACAGTGGGATCGATCTTGTTAGCACTATCTATGATTCCGTTTGCAATCAATGTTTGGATAACTCGCAAGGCACCACTTGTTAACTGTGATGATCCTTGGGGTTACGGCGCATCTCTTGAATGGGCAACATCTTGCCCACCTCCTCGCCATAACTTCTTAACGATGCCACGCATTCGCTCTGAACGTCCAGCATTTGATCTGCACCACCCACACATTAAGACCGAGGGGCACTAATTAAATGAAGGCTAATTATCGCCTCTTCGTCGGACTGGCAGTCTTTTATGCAATCATGACCTTTGTTTATTACTATGTTGGCGGCGAGCCACTTGGAATTTCATGTTTGCTCCTGAGCTCACTCCTAGCTGCAATGGTCGGTTATTACGTTTGGTTTACCGATCGTCGTATCGGCACAACGCTTCCTGAAGATAATCTTGAAGGCGAGATCGCAGATTCAGCTGGTGAGTTAGGTTTCTATAGCCCGCACTCTTGGTGGCCATTGCCACTTGCGGCGAGCATGTTCGTCGTTGGCCTTGGGCTAATTATTGGTTGGTGGTTAACACTTCTAGGTGTCGGCGCTCTTGTAATTAGCATCATCGGGTTTGTTACTGAGTATGAAAAGCCAAGTAATGATCCTGTGTATCACTAGTTAGCACAGTTGTGCTAAAAAAATTTGCGCCAGGGCTCTTTGTTCTTCTCTGGAGCACGGGTTTCATAGGCGCTAAATACGGTGTTCCGTACGCGCCACCTTTCTATTTTTTAGCTATCCGAATGGCAATAGCATCACTACTACTTTTCATTGCCATTTCTTTCCTGCGTAAGAGTCAACCAATTACTAGATCAATCATCTGGCCTTCAACGATGATCGGCTTAACGCTCCACGGCGCTTACCTGGGTGGCTGCTTCTTTGCTGTTAGCAGAGGAATGCCAGCTGGAGTAGCGGCACTTATTGTTAGCCTGCAACCAGTTTTAGTAAGTCTTTTCGCAGCCAAGTATTTAAACGAATCGTTAAATGCTCGAGCTGTTTTCGGTCTAATTCTCGGACTGATCGGCTTAGTTGTTGTTGTTTTGCCACGAATAAGTACCACTGGAACAAACACGATTTCACTTGTAGCGATTGGAGCGAGTGCAATCGGGCTTTTAGGTGGCACCGCCGGCACAATCCTGCAGAAGAAGTACGGGGGAGTGATACCTACTCTGGCCGGTACTTCGATTCAATATGCCGCTACCGCTGTCGTTTTGTTGACGCTGGCTTTGATATTCGAAAAACCCGAGATTCAATGGACCGCAAAGTTCGTGGGCGCGCTAACTTGGCTAGTCCTGGCCTTATCCTTCGGCGCAATTCTGTTGCTCTTTTTCTTACTGAGCCATGGCAGCGCTGCAAGTGTCTCTTCACTCTATTACTTAGTCCCAGCAGCAACTGCAATCGAAGCTTATTTCTTTTTTGATGAGCACATATCTCCAGTTTCTTTGCTGGGCACCTTAATAACTGTGGTGGGGGTTTGGCTTGTTGTCAGCAAGCAAAAAGAAACCCCCGCAGCTAATTAGCGGCGAGGGTTTCTTTAATCTGGCACCTAATTAATGGTGTTCGATCTCTTTGAGATCATTAGCAGTTGGCTTTGCAATACTTTCAGCATTGGCCTGACTCATGCGCTTGCGTAGCTTGTTCTTCAAGCCACCTGCACGTCGCACACCGCGAGCATCGACATCTTCCAGTGCCAGTGCGGGAGCTTGTTCGTGTGCGGTTAACTTCCAAGCTAGTTCAGGCGAGATAGGTTCGTGAACTTCTACAAACTCCCCATGTGGCAACATAAGTAAACGACCAGTTTCGCGACCATGCAGTACTAATTCTCGATCAGCACGCTGTAGTGACAAACAGATTCGTTTTGTTATTACGAAAGCTATCGGTGGCAAAATGATTATGCCGATTCGGCTAAACCACATAACCTGATTGATACTTAAACTAAAAGTGGTAGCGATGATGTCATTTCCGCCGTTAATTAGCGCCACTAGCATAAATGTTAAGGACATTACGCCTAGAGCGGTGCGGTTAGGAACGTTTCGTGGACGATCAAGTAAATGATGTTCGCGCTTATCGCCAGTTATCCAACTTTCAATGAATGGATAGAGCGCCATGCCAGTGAAGAGAATTCCAGGAATAATTAAGCCTGGAATCAAAATGTTCCAAGGAATTGTGTAACCAAAAATGTACGACTCAAGTGGTGGTGCCATTCGAACTAGACCATCGAGCCAACCCATATACCAATCGGGTTGCGAACCAGCAGAAATCTGGCCCGGGTTATATGGTCCGTAAAGCCAGACTGGGTTAATCGAAGCCACCGCTCCTAAGAACGCAGTAACACCAAAGACAATGAAGAAGAAACCGCCAGCTTTAGCCATGTACGCCGGCATCAATGGATAACCAACTACATTCTTCTCTGTTCTACCAGGGCCAGGCCACTGAGTGTGCTTCTGGTACCAAACCAGCATTAAGTGCACCGTTATGAGGGCGAGAAATATTCCGGGCAGCAGCAATACGTGAACTGTAAATATTCGTGGAATGAAAGCTTCACCAGGAAACGCTCCGTCAAAGGCGAAGAAAGCCAGATAAGAACCCACAACGGGCAGTGCTTGAATAATTGCTTCGGCGATACGAATACCAGTTCCGGAAAGTAGATCATCGGGCAATGAGTAACCGAGGAAACCTTCAACGATGCCCAGGGTTAATAGACCAACACCGATGATCCAGTTGAACTCACGTGGCTTGCGGAACGCACCGGTGAAATAAACGCGCATCAAGTGCACAACCATGCCAGCCATGAAAATCAGAGCGGCCCAGTGGTGAATTTGACGCATTAAGAGTCCACCACGAATTTCGAAAGAGATATGCAAAGTTGATGCGTAAGCAGCTGACATATGTAAACCTTGAAGTGGTTCGTAGCTACCATCGTACAAAACTTCACGCTGGGACGGATCAAACCAGAAGGTTAAGAATGTTCCGGATAACAACAAGATGATGAATGAGTACAGCACAATTTCACCAAGTAAGAACGACCAGTGATCAGGAAAGACTTTGGTTAAGTTTTTCTTCATCCACTTGGCGGCGCCAGTGCGCTCATCTACATAGTTGGCTACCGTACCGGTAACTCTTTCACGTGCGGTCATGAGGAGCGCTCCCAGAAACTAGGTCCGACTGGTTCGGAGAATGGCTTTTGTGCAATCAAATAACCTTCAGAGTCAACAGTAATTGCTAGCTGGGGTAGTGGGCGAGCGGCTGGTCCGAAAATAACTTTAGCCGCGCGAGGTACATCGAAAGTTGATTGATGACATGGGCAGAGTAAATGCTTTGTAGTCTGCTCATAGAGAGCAACAGCGCAACCCATATGCGAGCAAATCTTGCTGAATGCAATGATGCCGTCGTAAGTCCAAGATAAACGTTCCGGACTTAATTGAAATTCTTCGGGACGAATGCGAATCAAGAGAACCGCATCCTTCGCAATATCACTGAGATGTCGTCGCTCTTCGCCGATATGTTCTGGAAGTACTTGGGCTACTGCGCCAACTTCTAGATCTTCGGGGCGAATTGGGCGATCACCTGGATCGGTAACTAATCTGGTGCCGGCATTCCAACTGGTCTTTGTTAAATCATCGCCGGGCAGTGGACCTAAATCACGCAGTAAAACTAGTGGTGAGAGACCGATCAAGCCAAGTGAGAGACCCATTGAACGTTTGATTAGTGAGCGACGGCCAAGACCAGCGGCACCTGCACGTTCTTTCACAGTTGCTACTAGTGCATCGCGATCTTCATCATCAGAGCGCATGGTGTGACGCATTGCGATAACTTCTTCATCGGGCATCAACGTCTTAGCCCAATGAATTGCAGCAGCGCCAATAAAGAAAAGTGCAATCGCAAGTCCAAGGCCCAATACGAGTTGATGAGCGTTGGTGTTGCCTAGAACTGGGAAAAATACAAAGACATCTTCTGGGATAAAGTAATAAGCAAAGATGAATAGCAAAGTACCGAGGGCAGAGATCAGGAAAAGAATCGCGATTTGTCGCTCGGCACGCTTTTCAGCAACTGGATCAGTATCAGCTTGACGGTGAACGTGCGCCGGTAGTCCGGGATCTTTGATTGCTTCGATTTCGTTGGACATTGATTTATCTCGCCTTCGTCGCTAACCAAACTGCCACACCGATCAGCAGTCCGAGTCCTAGTGTCCACACCAACAAACCTTCAGTTACCGGGCCAACTCTTCCGAGAGCAGCTCCACCTAACTGTGGCTCACTCTCTGCCGCTTTGATCCATTTAATGATGGATAGTTTCTCAGCAGGAGTAATTGTTTTGTCTGCAAAAACTGGCATTGCTTGCGGACCAGTGATCATCGCTTGATAAATATGTTTAGGCTCGACACCCATTACTGATGGGGCATATTTTCCTTGAGTTAGCGCTCCGCCCTGGCCAGCAAAGTTGTGGCACATCGCGCAGTTTGTGCGAAATAGAGTTCCACCTTCTGCAGTATTGCCATCGCGCTCATAATTAAGCATAGATTCAGATGGAATATCTGGCCCCAGAGAAGTCGAAGCTACGTATGCGGCAAGGGCAGCAGTTTGCTCTTCGTTATATACCGGCTCTTTACGCGCAATTTGTTGGCTTAAGTCAGCTACCGGCATGCGACCAGTACCAACTTGGAAATCAACTGAAGCAGCTCCAACACTGACTAGAGAAGGTGCGATTGCAGATCCTTCGAGGTTCAAACCGTGGCAAGAAGAGCAGCCTTTAAGAAATATATTTTTACCTTCAGCTATCTGAGCCGAGCGTTGTTCGACTGAAAGCTCACTTTTAGTTGTGGCACTTGCTACCGAAAAAGTTGTACCGATTGCAAATAGGGCAAGAACTAAAAGTAGTGGTGAAGCAAATGCACTGCGACGAAGTTTAGATATTTTTCTCATGATTCATTTCTACTTAATAAGGTAGATCGCAGAGAAGAGCGCGATCCAGACGACGTCGACGAAGTGCCAGTAATAAGAAACCACAATGGCCGTGGTTGCTTGATTGTGATTAAAACGGCGAGACTTAGCCACGCGGATCATCACGATTAAGAATGCAATCAATCCGCCGGTTACGTGCAAGCCGTGGAAGCCGGTTGCAATGTAGAAAACTGAGCCGTAGGCGACAGATGAAATACTTAAGCCTTCTTCAACCAACGCTGCGTATTCGTAAACCTGACCACCAATAAAAAATGCGCCCATTAAAAAGGTAAGTGCGAACCACTCACGCATGCCCCATTTATTGATTTGCCAGAGTGAACCGGTTTTACGCTCTTGGAATCGTTCAGCTGCGAAAACACCGAACTGACAAGTCACTGATGAGAGAACTAGAACTGTGGTGTTAAGGGCTGCGAAGGGAATGTTTAGGAGTTCGGTTGAGGTAAGCCAGACTGATGGGCCTTGAACCGCGCGAGTGGTGAAGTACATCGCGAAAAGCGCAGCGAAAAACATCAACTCACTTGATAGCCAAACGATAGTTCCGACAGCAACTAAGTTCGGGCGGGTGGGCTTATGCATTCCAACAGTTGTGCTCGACATGATGGTTATTATTCCCGAAATAACGCCTGACGGCGCCCAGAAGAGCCAGTTTGAGCGAGTGATATTGGTCAGAAAGCATGAGTCAGGTCACAGGGGTAATAGCCATGAATTTGATTAGAATTGCGACCATGAGCAGCACAGAAACCTCAAAAATCCGGGTAGTTATTTACTCACACGACTTAGCTGTCCGGGCTGCGGTTATCTCAGCCTTAGGTCGCAAAATAGCGGCCGATCTTCCAACTCATGAAGTTCTTGAATTTGCCACAGCGCCAGCTTTGCGAGCATTTGTAGATCGTCCAGATTTAGCCGGAAATTTCAAAGCGGATCTATTCATTCTTGATGGCGAAGCAGTACCAGAAGGCGGAATGGGCGTGGCCCGCCAGTTAAAAGATGAAGTATTTAATTGCCCGCCAGTATTACTAATAACTGGTCGCAAAGAGGATGCTTGGTTAGCCGCGTGGTCTCGGGCCGAATCTGTTGTGACCCACCCAATTGATCCCTTTACCTTGGCGCAGTCCGCTGCTGCTCTGTTGCGCAAACAAAATCTCGCAACGACGAATGTCTAATTCGCATACCTGGCCACAACTAATAGAGACGCTAACCAACGGGTTAGATCTCAGTGCAAGTTCGGCCCAATGGGCAATGAATGAAATCTTGCAAGGTGAAACCGAGATCTCGCAAATAAAAGAATTTCTCATGGCTCTTAAAGCTAAGGGCGAGACAGCCGAAGAAGTTAACGCCTTTGTTGGCGCGATGTATCAACACAGCGCTCCTATCGATATTGCAGAACGAGCAGTAGACACCGTCGGCACCGGTGGCGATGGTTTTAACACGATCAATATCTCAACTACTGCAGCCATAGTCGCTGCAGCTGCAGGTGCCAAAGTTGTTAAGCATGGCAATCGGGCGGCCACATCAAAATCTGGCTCAGCTGATCTACTCGAAGCACTTGGCGTGAATATCGACCTAGTTGGCGATGGCGTTGAAACTGTCTTTCACGAAGTTGGAATTGGCTTTTGTTTTGCACCGAAATTTCACCCGGCTATGCGCTTCGCGGCACCTGCTCGAAAAGAGTTAGGTGTACCCACCATCTTTAACATCCTTGGCCCGTTGGCGAATCCGGCAAAGCCAAAAGCAGCTGCCATAGGTGTGGCCAATGATCGGATGCATTTGTTGATGGCTCAGGTACTTTCGGCAAAAGGCGTGGATGGCTTTGTCTTTCGCGGCGATGATGGCCTGGATGAAATCTCACTTGCTACCACGACGTCAGTTCTAACTATTGGGCAAGGCGAGATTTCGTCAGACCTGATCGATCCATCTGACTTCGGGATTTCAAAAGCTCCGCTAACTGATTTAGTTGGGGGAGATGCTCAATTCAACGCCAGTGTTTCGCTGGCAATATTCAGTGGTGAGCACGGCGCACCACGCGATGCAGTTGCGCTAAATGCCGCTGCTGCAATTGCAGCATATAAAGGTGAGTTTGCTAAGTCTTTAACGGAGCGAATGCGAGCTGGTTACGCAGATGCGGTCAAAGCTATTGATTCAGGAGCCGCAACGGCGCTGTTAGAAAACTGGGTAACGGTTAGTCAACGACTAGCCAAATAATAGCTCTAACCCTTCGTTAACTACTCTCTAAGTCTTTGCGTGCGCGGGTATTTGATTTTCGATTAGTGAAATCTTTTAACTCTTCTAAAGTAGTTATTCCAAGGCTGCCAACTCTGCCGATAAGAGCATGCAAGACATCTACCGTAGCCATCGCATCGTCTAGAGCTCGATGAGTTGGGCTCACACTCGTGTTGAAAAACTCGGCAAGAGTGCCAAGTTTGCAATCGAGGACTTCATCACGAGTCAAGATACGTCGAGCAAGTTTTGCGGTATCGATCACGGTAAATTTTGGCCAACGGTATTCACCGTCTTTCGCCGCTGCCTTTAAGAAACTTAGATCAAAGGGCGCATTGTGAGCTACAAAGACAGTTTCCTTCTCGGAACCCAAAAATTCAAGAAGAATTGGGAACACTTCAGAAATTCGAGGCGATGATGAAACCATCTCATCAGTTATGCCAGTAAGAGCAGTGATGAAGGCAGGAATCGATGTTCCTGGATTTATAAAGGTTTGAAACTTTCCCAGTACTTCACCGCCGCGAACTTTAACCGCGCCGATCTCGGTGATGTGCGCGCCTAGATGGGGTGCGCCGCCTGATGTTTCGAGGTCGAGCACCACGAAGGTAGTTCGCACAAGGGGGCGACCTAGATCTTCAATAGTTGCTTGCCAAGAATTCATAATGAATTGATCCTAAATCCTCTATCTGACACTGGGAAGCCGAGGTAGATTTCGAGCATGAGTGTTAACGGAGCCCCTGCTGGCCTACTGCAAGATTTTCAGGCGCTAGGCGATAAGAAGAACGGTCATATCGGCGTTGTGCTCGTGCATGGGTTTACTGGCTCTCCTGCGGCGATGCGGCCATGGGCTGAGTTTCTCAATGCGCGCGGCTATAGCGTTCGAGTGCCGCTGCTTCCTGGTCATGGAACTAAGCCATCAGATTTAAATGAAGTTCAGTGGCCAGAGTGGCCAGCTAAAGTCAAAGCGGAAATAGCAGAATTACAGAAACAATGTTCTCAGGTATTTGTCGCCGGACTCTCGATGGGTGGCGGGACAACCTTGCATGTGGCAGCCGAACTAGGCGATGAGTTAAGTGGAATTATCTTGGTCAACCCAATGATTCATGTACGCGGTATTTCGCCAACGCTAGCTTTTGCAATTTCGCGAGTTGTTAAGTTCGGAAAAAGTGTTGGCAATGATATTAAGCGCAAAGGTGTTACTGAATACAGCTACGACAAAATGCCTTATCGGGGGATCCATCAACTACTAACGATGTTGCAATTGACCCGCGCCGCATTGCCTTTAGTTAAGGTGCCAATGCAGCTATTTCACAGCGTCGATGATCACACCTTGCCAGTTTCGAATACCGAGATCATCATGCGCGAGGTTGGTTCTACAAATAAATCACGAATCGAACTGCTAAATAGTTTCCACGTTGCTACCTTGGATCACGACAGCGAATTGATTTTTGCTAACTCCTTGACTTTCATCGAGGGCCTAAACAAATAGTGTCCGTCACAGCAGATATTGCTACCTCTGATGAGACCGAAGTGCTGCTTGATCTCTGGCAGCTCTATATGAAAGATCTTGAGCAGTTTCGTAATTCAGTAGTGCAAGCAGATGGTCGATATCGCGATGATCGATTGCGAACTTACCTCGCCTACGAGGAACATTGGCCGTTTCTGATCAGACGTCAGGGCGAGATGATTGGCTTTGCTTTAGTTCGCAAATCAAAGCCTGGAACTCATGTAATTGGAGAATTTTTCATTAAGTCTGAATTCAGGCGCTCTGGTATTGGCGGGAGAGCGGTTGCAGAAATCCTAAAGAGATTTGTAGGTAATTGGGAGATTCCGTTTCAGAACGAGAATTCCAAAGCTGCTGCTTTTTGGCGTGGAACGATTCCAGAACTTGGTTACGAGACAACCGAAATCAACTTACTAGATGACGTTTGGTTGAGTTTTACCAACGCTGCCAGGTAGTAATTCTCAACTCAAAATCTTCTGCATTAGAACCAGAGTAAGAGCGCTGCCATTTTTCCTGGCAACTTCCGGCATTCGGGCTGATTCCACAAAACCATAGTGTGCATGCAGTGAAATCGAACCCAAGTTCTTGCTATCTATCGCTGCCACCATTACATGTCTATTCTCGGCAGTGGCAATACTGATTAACTCGGCAAGCATTGCTTTGCCGATCCCTTGCCCACGCTTATCAGCACGAACATGCACGCTATGTTCTACGGTGTGGTTATAGCCTTCACCAAATCGAAAATTTCCATAGACGCCATAGCCAACTACTTGATCAGACTCAGTTGCAACAAGAACTGGGTAACCATTGTTGATCTTGGTTTCAAACCATTCGATGCGTTCTGATACTGGCACCGGACTTTCGCGGTAGATAGCATCTGAATTGCTAATCACTTCGTTATAGATGGCCGTTATCGCCTC
>JBEINS010000063.1:0-6034 GCA_040377985.1 Candidatus Planktophila sp.
ACTTTGGCAATAACCGATCATGATGCAATTGCTGGTTGGTCCAGTGCAGTTCAAACTTTACGCGGTGATCTCAAATTAGTTCTAGGTGCTGAGATTTCGTGCCTAACAAAAGCGGGGATCAGCGTTCACATGCTGGGTTTACTTTTTGATGGCACTAATTCAGCGTTGCTAGAGACCCTAGAAAACACTCGTGATGAGCGATTGCCAAGAATGCGCAAAATGATTGAGTTAATGCAAGCCGATGGTATCGATATTTCAATCGCAGATGTTCAAGCTGCAATGCCGCTAGGAGCCACGATGGGTCGGCCACATTTAGCAGATGCGCTAGTTGCAAAGAAAATAATTAAGACTCGTGATGAAGCATTCCTAGAGTTACTCAACAATGAATCTAAATATTACGTTGCTCACTTAGCGCCAACTCCAGAGCAAGCAGTTAAGTTGATTCGAGCTGCCGGTGGGGTAGCGGTAATAGCCCATCCGTTTGCTTCAATGCGTGGACAGATACTACAAAGCTCAGATTTTATTGATCTTAAAGCAGCAGGTTTAAATGGCATTGAGGTAAATCACCGCGACCAGAGCAATGAAGAACGTTTGAGCTTGTTGAGTATTGCAAGTGATTTAGATCTAGTTATGACTGGCTCGAGCGATTACCACGGTACTGGAAAATTAAACTCGTTAGGCGAAAACGTGACTGATCCAGCAGAATGGGAACGCTTAGAAGCTATGGCTGATGCTCGAAGGGTGGTAACCGCATGAATATTGCTGAAGTTAGTGCAATTACTTTTGCGATCCAAAGTTTTGTAACCCTTTTTGTAATTTTTGATCCACCAGGGGCTGCGCCAATTTTCCTAGGTTTAGTTGCCGACCGAACACCTAAGGAGCGACGTAAGTTAGCTGTGCAAGCAGCCGGTGTATCGCTGTTGGTAATTTCCTTATTTGCCATCTTTGGCCAACTAATTCTGGATTACCTACATATTTCAATAGCATCCCTTCAAGCTGCTGGTGGGCTTTTGCTATTGCTGGTCTCACTTGAATTGTTAACTGGAAAAGATTCCGGCTCAACTGAAGCGCGTGACAAGAATGTAGCTCTAGTACCGCTGGGGACCCCACTGTTAGCTGGACCAGGTGCGATTGTGGCCACGATGATTTTCGTGCAACAAGTTCAAAACACTGGCCAAGCAATTGGTTTGGTAGCGGCAGTGCTTGCCGTTCATATTGTTATCGCACTTGTGCTTATTTCATCAACTACGATTTTGAAAGTCATTAAGGAATCTGGTGTAAATCTAGTAGCGCGAATTGCCGGCCTCTTGCTTGCTGCGATTTCGGTTCAGATGTTGGTTGACGCGATTAGAGCTTTCATAGCGCAATGAGTAACGTCGAGTTAGGTTTATTCGCACCTTCATCAATTGCCTGGAAGATTCATTCTGATCCAGCCATGTTAATTGGCGGAATCCGTGCGCTTTTTCAACAAGCACTTCACCCACAAGCCATGGCCGGCGTTGCTGAGCATTCAAATTTCCGTGAAGATGCTTGGGGCCGTTTGCAGCGCACTGGTGATTACGTAACCATGGTTACTTTTGGAACTCCAGCAGAGGCAAATGAATTAACGGCTCGAGTTCGCAAAATACACGCACATCTTGGTCTAGATGATCCAAAACTTTTGCTTTGGGTTCACATGTCAATGATCGATTCATTTTTAGATGTTGCGGTTAGATCTGGACTCACTTTATCTAAAGCTGAACAAGATCAATATGTTGCCGAAATGGTGATCTTTGCGCAGGCGGTAGGCATCGATGAATCTATGGTTCCAAAGAATGTTGCTGAGATGAAGAAGTATTTCCTTGATATTGCACCAGAGTTAAGTGCCAGCGATGATGCCAAACGTGCAGCTTTATTTTTAACGATTCCGCCGCTACCAACTGCAGTCCGATTTGCAACACCGGCAGCTCCGGCTTGGGGTGCGGTTGCCGCATTAGCTGGCGCCGCTTTACCTAACTGGGCTCGCTCGCTTTACGGTTGGCCAACTCTGCCAGGACAAGGGCTTGCAACTGATATCGCCATGACAGCACTTCGCAAGAGTTTGCTGGTATTGCCTTTCGATGGTTTGTTACCACCTGTTTTAATTGAAGCCAAAATCCGTTGGGGAGTCAACGTAGCATGAGTACTCCAATAGTTGTATTAGCAAGTTTCGCTGGTGGCGTGGGTAAAACAACTTTGACCCACGCGTTGGCTGTTGCTTGCGCAGAATTTGGCAAGAAAGCTTTAGTAATTGATTTAGATTCATCAGGTGCGCTAACTTTTAAACTTGGCCATGAACGAACCCGCGAAAACGTAATTACTTGCAGTGAACGTTTTGATCTACGACCACACACCGCAACAGATTCGTTAGCTACCTTGATCGCAGAGATTCCCGAAAAATACGATTTACTCTTAATTGATTCAGCACCACTATTTACAGCTGAGCTAGAACTAGTTTTGAAAGCTGCGCAATTGGTTATCTCGCCAGTGCGAGAGAGCATTCATTCCCTTAGAGGCGCTCTGGCAGTAATGAAAATTACTGCCGCACCATTTAAAGCGCTGCCATATTTTGCCGCAGATAGTTCTGAACTAGCAAAATTGATTGCCGTCGAATTGAATTTACTAGATGGTGAAATTTCAATAGCAGCCGAAGTGTTAGCAGCCGAAGCTAAATCAATAAGCGTCTTAACTGATGATAAAAATTGTAATGTGGCTCAGCAATACCGTGATGCGACTTATTCGATACTAGAAGAACTTAAGATTTTTTAGTCAGCGATTCGCTTAGTACGAACTCGATCACGCTTTACTCGTTCGGTTTTTGGCTTCTCAGCTCCTGGCGCGCTTTTAGTTTTTGGCCTTTCCGCAGCAGGGGCACTCTTAACTGGAGCTATTTTCTTAGCTACATTCATCCGGCCAGTAGAACCAGCCGGAATCTTAAATTTAGAAAATAGTGAATCAGAGGAAGAGTAGGTCTCTTCAGGCTCTCCCAGATTAAGATTTAAGGCGGTGTCAATCATTTTCCAACGAGCTAATTCATCCCAGTCCACAAAGGTGACTGAAATGCCATGTGCGCCAGCGCGAGCGGTACGACCAATGCGGTGTACGTAGGTCTTTTCATCTTCGGGGCATTGGTAATTAACTACGTGGGTAATGCCATCAATATCAATTCCGCGAGCGGCTACATCGGTTGCAACTAATACATCAGATTTGCCGGCCTTGAAGTCATTAAGTGCTTTTTCACGAGCGCCTTGACCTAGATCGCCATGAATAGTGTCTGATCTAAATCCACGCTCTAACAAATCATCGGCAGTTTTCTGACAAGTGCGCTTTGTGCGGCAGAAAACAATTGTCGGTCCGCGACCTTCAGATTGCAGAATGCGAGCTAACATTTCAATTTTATCTAGCGCATGAGCGCGTACAACATGTTGCTCGATCTTGGAAACAACTGCGCCTTCATCTTCATTATCTTGGGTGCGAATATGTACTGGCTGATTCATGAAGCGGCGAGCGAGAGCGATGATGTCGCCAGGCATAGTTGCTGAAAACAACATAGTTTGCTGACGATTAGGAGTACTCGTAAAGATTTTTTCGACATCGGGCAAGAAGCCCAGATCTAACATTTCATCTGCTTCATCTAGTACTAGCCGAGAAACATTCTTAAGTTTTAGTTGACCTTGGCGATATAGATCGAGTAGTCGTCCAGGGGTACCAACCACAATTTCAACGCCTTGTTCTAGTGCTTCAATCTGTGGTTCAAATGCGCGACCACCGTAAACCGCGAGAACCCGAATTCCGCGATTTCCAACTAATTCAGCAATATCTTTCGTTACTTGTACGCAAAGTTCACGAGTTGGCACAACAACGAGTGCTTGTGGTTGACCTTTAAATTCAAGGGCATCCCATTCTGAATCAAGGGGTGCGATGATGCGCTCAATAATTGGAATACCGAAACCTAAAGTCTTGCCGGTACCAGTTTTAGCTTGGCCTATAACATCGCCATCAGAGAGCGCGATTGGAAGAACTGCTTCTTGAATTGGAAATGGTGAAGTAAAACCATGCGCATTAAGCGCATCAATTGTTGATTTACGTAACGGTAGATCAGCGAAAGTTATGGTCACGTTAGAGGGAGCCGAAACCGACGCGTCGCTCGGTTTGTTCGCCAATTTCTACAAAACCAATTCGATCAGCTGGCACCATGATGGTGCGGCCACGGACATCTTTTAAGACCAGGGGAGTTCCGGCGCTAATTGCCGCGCTAACGGCAGCTGAGATTTCAGCCGGGGTAGCAGGGCTCTCAAAAGCAAGGTCGCTAGTCACATTTGCGACCGCAATGCGGACCTCTGATTTTTGGGCAGTTTCAGTTTTCTTTGTAGCCATGGGGCAATCCTACGGGATTACTTCAGTTGTTGCCTAACGGGAAACCTGAGACCCCGCGCCACATCAAACTTTCGATTAAACGAGCCGCCTGTTCCCGCGATAATTTGCTATCTCGATCAAGCCAATGTCGTGCACCGACTTGAATTGATCCAATGAGTGAAACTCCGAGCAGCATTGATGCCTCTTGTGTCAAACCAGTCTCGATTGAGATTACGGCGCTAATAGCTGCTGCGCAGTCATAGGTCATGCGATTTAATCGCTCATGAACGGCAGGTTCGACATTCATATCACTTTCAAAAAGCAAGCGGAATGCTTCGCCCTCACTTTCAATAAAATCGAAATAAGCATCTACGGTCGCGCGAACTCGACCAGCATTTTCGGTATTAGAAGCAATGGCTCGTTGAATCTGGAATACAAGTGAGTCGATATGTAAATCTAGTACCGCTAAATAAAGTTCTAGCTTTGATGGAAAATGCTGATACAGAACCGGCTTGCTCACGCCAGCTCGGTCGGCAATCTCATCCATCGCAGCGCTGTGGTAACCCGCGGCAGTAAAGACTTCAAGAGCAGCCGATAGCAAAAGCGCTCTCCGTTCGTCGCGAGGTAAACGCGGCTTGTTATCACGTGCATCTGTTGTGCTCATTTAGCCAATGCTAGAGGCAAATCTAGGAAATTACACCTCTCTCCGTTTTTCGCGAACGTATTGCAATTAGCAACCGAGCGTCGTTCTACGGCAGAATAACCCCGTAATCGGTTTACCAATTGAGCAGTAAAAAGGCGATAGAGATGAAGATTCCACCATTAGTAGAACCTGGCCGCGCGCTAACCGTCGATGAAGTTCGTCGCTATAGCCGCCATTTAATCATTCCGGACCTTGCAATGGCAGGCCAAGCGCGATTAATGAATGCAAAGGTTCTCTGCGTTGGAGCTGGCGGTTTAGGTTCACCAGCGATTATGTATCTAGCTGCTGCTGGTGTGGGCACAATTGGAATAGCCGAGTTCGACACAGTTGATGAATCGAATTTACAACGCCAGATTATTCATGGCCAATCTGATATTGGTAAGAGCAAAGCAAAGAGTGCGCAAGAAAAAATTGTAGAGATCAACCCGTATGTGAATGTAGTTTTGCATGAAACTCGACTAGATACTTCAAATGTCATGGAGATCTTTGCGCAGTACGACATCATCGTTGATGGCACAGATAATTTTGCCACCCGCTACTTGGTAAATGATGCTTGTGTTCTTTTAAAGAAACCTTATGTGTGGGGTTCTATCTATCGTTTTGATGGGCAAGCCAGTGTGTTCTGGGCCGAATATGGTCCGTGCTATCGTTGCTTATATCCAGAACCACCACCACCAGGAATGGTTCCAAGTTGTGCCGAAGGCGGCGTGCTTGGGGTGCTCTGTGCATCAATTGGTTCAATTCAAACAACTGAGGCAATTAAAGTTGTTACCGGAATTGGCGAACCACTAATTGGTTCACTTATGATTTATGACGGACTCGAAATGAGTTATCGCAAAATCAAGGTTCGCAAAGATCCGAACTGCCCAATTTGTTCAGAGAACCCGACGCAGACTGCACTTTTGCCAGATTACGAAGCGTTCTGTGGGTCTCTATCCGATGCGGCTGAAGTTGCAG
>JBEINS010000111.1:0-3844 GCA_040377985.1 Candidatus Planktophila sp.
CCATATATTTCAAGCCAACGAAACCCGATCCTTACTCATAAGCATCTTGCTCGTGAATACCCGGTTCACAATGTTGGCCATGCCGAGATGGTTGAACTTAAAGATGGCAGTTGGTGGGGCGTTGCACTCGCCTCACGCCCACGAGGTGGTTTCTATGATGGCGGAAACGTAAAGTGGTCATTCGGTGGTTACTACCGAAATTTAGGCCGCGAAACATTTATCTTCCCAGTTACTTGGCCAGCTGATGACCAGAGCCCGCTATTTGCACCAGAGACTGGCCGCGTAGAAGACAGTTACGAAGTAACAGGTTTAGCAGAGTTTCGGCAAAGTGATGTGGCTCTGGATTTCAGTG
Source organism: Candidatus Planktophila sp. (assembly GCA_040377985.1). GTDB lineage: Bacteria > Actinomycetota > Actinomycetes > Nanopelagicales > Nanopelagicaceae > Planktophila. Next base: position 353 of record JBEINS010000111.1, read on the forward strand.
CCGAGTCTTTAGTCATCAAGTGGGTAACTATTCGCAATGAAAAGCGAGATCACTTCAATTTAGTTGGTGATAGCGCACTGGCTTTGGAGTTGCAGGATACATTTGAGAATACCTTCCTAGGTATTCGCCAAACTACTTGGAAATTCAATTGCTCATTCGTTGTTGATTTCAATGAGTTGAAAAAAGGCGATGTAGTTGGGTTAGCCGCCTACATTAAGGAAAGCGCTTATCTTTCACTAGAGATTAAACGAACTGAGACCTTTGAAATAAGCGTGCAAGCGGGTTCACGTAATCAGCCAACTGCTTCAATCTCAACTGATATTTCAAAACTGCGCATTGAATTAAGTGGTGATGATCAGGATTACAAATTCAGTATTCCTGAACTTGGTTTCTCGCATACTCTCGATGGCCGCGAAATCTCCTGCGATATGACTGATTCGCATACCGGTGTAATGATTGCTTTAATCGGCAAGAGTGAGAGTAAAACTAAAGTTCAATTCGAGAACTTCCAGATTTCTTAGGCTCTCTTTAAAAACTTTTCTCGGGCTTCCCGAAAGTTCTTGATTATTAGATCTTGGCTAAATGTCAGACCATGCCAGCTGTCCGAGCCAGCACTCATTTCTCCACACGTTGGTGAACTCGCTAATGAAGTTGAGATATTAAATGATGAATCATCTCTGGCGCGAATTGCTGCAAGTGCTGACTTTATTCATAACGCTGCAGCGCTCAAAGCATCTGATGGTTGGCCAATAACTGCCAGACAGATTCCAAGTTTTATTCCACAAATCGTTAAAAAATTTGTTTAAAACCCATAATTAATACTTACATGTTCTAGGGCTATCCCCAAGCATTTGGGTAGCCCTAGATAGGGAAGTCGGTTACTTTTAATTATGACTTTCCGAGTGCTGGTAATTAATGATGACGCATTCGAACTTGCGACTCTTAGTGCGGCACTTCGCTTACACACCATAAATGTTATTGGTGAAGCCAATAATTTAGCAGTAGCAGAAAATCTCTTTCGTTCACTACAACCTGAAGTATTAGTCATTGATATTCAATTCGATGGCCAAGAAGCAATCTCGCTAGTTAAGAAATTGCGAAAGTTAAATCCAGCACTTGGAATTGTTATAACTACAGCTTGCCCAGATATTCGCTTACTAGGTATCACGGCTAAAGATCTTCCAATTGGTTCTGTACTGATTTTAAAGAAATCTATTAGCAATTTGGAAATCATTGCTACTTCAATTCGTAAAGCAATGGAAGTTGCAGAAAGTAAGAGCCCAGCTGCTTGGGTAGATAGTCATGGCTCACCCCACGAGAATCCATTTGCCTCTGTCTTAAGCTCCATGACTGATACCCAAGTTGAAACCTTGCGACTGGTTGCTACTGGCTTAAGTAATGCTGAGATTGGTCGCGTTCGATTTGTTAGTGAGAAATCGGTCGAACAAATCGTTGCGCGTATTGCCGGACACTTCGCAATTGCGCCAGATCGCACCCGAAACCTGAGAGTTTTAATAGCTGGCCACTACTACAAGTGGATCGGCGCACCTAGACACTAGAATCTCGGGATGGATCTAGCCGAATTACGTCAACAGTGGAACTCGGTTCTAGATCAGCTCGAAAGTATTGATCGCATTGCTTGGATCTCTTTCTTTGATGCCCGGCTAGCCGAATTTGATGGCCAAACATTGCACCTAGATTTCTCTGATAGTCGCAAATTTGGCTCGGCCCATGAATACTCAGAAATTCGTGATCGCCAAATCGCAACTCTTAAATCAGTAATCAAGCAGGTACTTGGTACGGATATCGAAATTACTCTCCTATGAAAAATAAGCTAATCGCCATCTTGGTAGGCATTTCAACAGTTGCGCTAACAATTTCGCTACCGATTGCCGAGGCTGCTTCCTCTAAGCTCTCGATGACTGTTAAGCAGACCCCAAATGTCATTGAGCCGTTGTTAACTTTTTATGGCACTTTTTCACCCAAAAAAACTGGGCTAGTTGTTAAAATACAGAGTGAAATAGATGGCAAATGGTCAGATACTCGATTTAGTACCAAGACTACAAAGCTTGGTACTTGGAAACTTGAAACAGTAGTAACAGCGCAAGATTCGGTAATTAAATATCGAGCAAAGACTACAGTTGGAAGCAAAACTATTTATTCAGTAAGTAAAAAAATTACTGTAAAACCAGCTGCTCAAATTTCCGAAACAGACCCGGTCATTGCAGTTGAAGCACTTGGTCCAGGTGGACGCATTCATGGTGTTGATATTTCCAGATGGCAGCATCCCTATGGCAAGTTAATTGATTTCACTAAAATGTATTCAGCGGGCATTCGCTTTGCCATGATTAAGGCATCCGATACTCGTGATGAAGCAGATGCTCTAGCTCTTCAATATTTGTTGATTGATCGCCCAGCGGCTCAAGCCGCTGGTATTTATACCGGGTTTTACCATTACGCGATTTTGCCAAACACAAGTGATCGGGCTGCCATCATTCGCGATGCCACTGCTCAAGCTCAAAAAGTAATTTGGCGAATATCAGCAATAGGTGGTTTAACTGCCCGCGATCTGCCCTATGCACTTGACCTTGAAAATCATTGTGTAAAGGTTAATAGCAACGGCAGTTGCGCAACATATGCAACTAAAAGTTCAGTCACTTTATGGGCTGAAACTTTCATGGAAATTCTAAATGTTAAACTTGGCCGTAAACCTATTTTCTATTCATACCCAAGCTTCCTCGAAGGTGCGATGAATAAGAGCGCAGTGCTAAATAAATACCCGCTTTGGCTTGCGCAATATGCAGTCAATCCATTTGACCCGATTAATCAGCCAGGCTTAAAACCAGGCGGTTGTTACGTGCACTCCTGGACTTCTAGCGCATGCCAATCACAATGGATTATTTGGCAATACTCATCGTGTGGAATCGGCACTAAATACGGAGTGCCCAGTACTCGAGTTGATCTAAATGTTTTCCGTGGCACAGCGCAGAATTTTATTGATCTAACTGCCGGAACTTGGGTGCCAGATCCGATTGACTTAATGCCAATTAACGAAGCAACCACAATGTTGATTTCTAAACAAAAAGCTACTGATACCAGCAAAGCTGTCACCTTTAGCGTCGGGGTAAATCGACCTGATGGTTCGCCAGCTGTTACCGGCACTGTGCGCTTTGCCTATGATCCACTTTCAATTGATAAACCAAAGCTAACTCAAACTGTCACCCGGGCAGCAAGTGGTCTCTGGACCCTTTCTATAATAGGTTTCACTGCCGGAAGTTGGGTCGGCACAGTTCAATTCATTGACCAGACAAAAACTCACGCAGCGACTGAACTTCCTGTCACCTTTGAGTTATTGCAAGGTGCCGCCCCCACGCCAACACCAACTAAGAGCGCTACGCCTGCGCCCGCAACAGATGGTTGTAAGTATCAGATAAAGAATTAAGGTAGCCACATGAGCGAAAGATTCATTGGCAGCCTAGATCAAGGCACCAG
>JBEINS010000162.1:0-2682 GCA_040377985.1 Candidatus Planktophila sp.
AGTTAAGAACTACGTCAGTGAACTTAGTTCAGAGAGTCAAGCCTTGCGTGATTATGTGGCCAGTGGAAACTAGCTAATTCGCACCGCTTAATAACATCCAATAGAATTTATACATGCAGAAGTTAAAGGGCTTACTTAAGGCCGCACACTTTGGCCCTACCCTGATTGTCACCACTATTTCATTTGGCTTCGGAACGTACTACTGGTGGGAAGGCCCGGCCTATGTCATTGCCTTTGGTGTCTTTACTGGGCAACTAGTAGTCGGCTGGAGCAATGATCTCTACGATTTCGATGATGATTTAAAGCATCAACGTAGCAAGAAGCCGCTAGTTTCTGGGTTAATTACCAAGCAATACCTACAAAAGTGGTTGCGCTTTATGGTGCCTTTTTCTTTTATAGCAAACCTGCTTGGCCCACTTGGCATCAAGGGTGGCTCGGTCTACATGCTAGGTATTGCTTGTGGAGTTGCATATAACTTCTACTTTAAGTTCTCGATACTTTCTCCGCTGCCGTATGCCATAGCCTTTGCAGCACTTCCATCATCGGTTGCGATATCTAAAGATATAAACCCACCTATGTGGATGTTGTTAGGGGGAGCGCTATTTGGAATGGCCGCCCACTTCATAAATGTCATAAAGGATATGGATCAAGATCAAGCCAGCGGAATCAAAGGGTTGCCACAGCGACTTGGCAAAGTTAAGTCAATCGCAGCAGCTGCAGTATTAATCGCCCTGGGGATTGTTAACTTAATTATTTATTTATAAAGCAAAAACCCCGTCGTGATTAACAACGGGGTTTTTTGTAGCTCTCGATCTCCGAGAACACAACTCTGACTCAGTCCTATAACTTTACCACTCATTAAATATCCACAAGTAATCGCGATAAGAAATGCATAGATTAGCGATGACCGTATCTTTCGCTTGCGAGCCCCTGTAGCTCAGCGGATAGAGCGCAACTTTGACTCAGTTTGAGGTCGCGGGTTCAATTCCCGCCAGGGGTTCGCACATCAAGAGGCCCTGCGGTTAGTCGCGCAGGGCCTCTTCTATTTAAGCGTGTAATTCAGTGAACACCTACTTTTTGACTATAGTCTTTCGAAGCTACCTAAGTTGTCAGTTACTCAGAGTAGTTTCAAGCCATGGTCGAATTATTCGTTTTCACAGTCTTTACTTACCTGTTTTTCCGAGCGCTGGCTAAATCCATCACGAAACTTGTGACTCGATTGCGTAAGCCACGCAACCTTGATGCCGAACTACGCCAACTAATCGAGAGTTCAAGTGATAACACCGCCATCGCCCTCGAGATTAAGACTTTTCTTCTCGACCTGATAAATGATGCCAAGAACGATCACGAGAAATTTTCTGACCCGCGTATTAATCAAGCCCAAGGAATTCTTGATCGGGCCGGGCCATCTGCCTTTTACTGGATGACTGAAATCTCGGCACAACTCTGTTTACTGGCAGCTGCGCAAATCAATGGTATTCCAACTAATGTCAGCGCTGAATTAGGTTCAAGTGCAACCGCCGAAGATATTGTGCGAATTGTTGTGAAAGTTTAAATCTTTCCCGCTTCCAAACCTTTAAGCACTTCTTGGGCTCTGATCTTTAGCTCGGGCAAGTCACTCAAGCGATTTAAACCAAATACTTGCTGACTCATTCGGTGATTTTTAGCAAAGGTTTCTTTATGACGATCTAGGAAATCCCAGTAGAGAGTTGTAAATGGACAAGCAGTATCGCCAGTCCGCAACTTCGGGTTATAAACGCAAGGCTTACAGTAGTTAGACATCCGAGAAATATAAGCACCACCTGCTGCATATGGTTTTGTCATCATCTGTCCGCCATCGGCATGAACGCCCATACCAATTACATTTGGCACCATTACCCATTCGCTGGCATCGATAAACACCTCGCGCATCCATTCCAAAAATTCTTGCGGGTTAGTTCCGGTCACCAAAGCAAGATTTGAAAGCAACATCAGCCGCGGAATATGGTGAACCCAAGCTCGCTCTTGAATATCGCTCACTGTTTCCTTGATGCAGTTCATTTGAGTCGCGCCTGGGTCGTTAAATAGCGGCAGCAACTTACGATTAGCATTTAATTGATTGTTCTGACAGTAATCAGGACCCAGAAACCAATACATACCATTTACATATTCGCGCCAACCAATGACTTGGCGGATAAAGCCTTCAGCTGATTCAATCGGAATCCCGCCACCATTAAAGGCCTTAACTGCAGCCGCAATTACTTCACTCGGATGCAAAAGACCATTGTTTAGATAAGGCGAGAGCAGCGAATGATGTAGCGCCCAGTTATCAGTGGTCATCGCATCTTCTAGCGGGCCGAATTCACCAAAATGATTATCAATAAAGTTCTTCAGTTGAGCCAGCGCAGCCTGTCGGGAAGTTGCCCAAGTTGTGGTCATAACGTGGCTGATTTCGCTGGCTACTTGGGCATCGATCTCATCGCGCTTATGTTCTAAATACTTTGGACCTTCGTATTTCTTTGGTGGCGGCAAGCGGTTTTCTTTATCAAAGTTCCAAGCACCACCTGCGGGCTCACTGCCATCCATCAGAATGTTCAAGCGAACACGTTTCTTACGATAGAAACTGTCCATTAAGTAACTTTTTTGGGTATCTGCCCAGGCTTTAAAGAGCGGGCGAGGGGTTAAGAAGAAATCGTTCTCGAT
>JBEINS010000022.1:0-9528 GCA_040377985.1 Candidatus Planktophila sp.
CCCTTGGCAGTTAACTTAAACCAATGAATTCCCTTTTGCGCAGTCTCAATAATGTACATGCGTTTACCATTTTTCAGAGCGATAGAAAATCCACCAACCTCAGAAACAGCTTCAGAACAGCCAGCAAAAACTTCCGGGTGATTTGCGGTCATATAACGCGAGCCATATTCACTGCCAGCTTCTTCATCAGCAAAGAAGGCAAGCACGATATCGCGAGGTGGAACATATCCTTCACGTGTCCACTTACGCACGATTGCTAAAATCATTGCATCAACATTTTTCATATCGACCGCGCCACGTCCCCAGATAAAGCCATCTTTTATCTCACCGCTAAATGGATCAACTGACCAATCTTTAGCCTCTGCAGGAACCACATCGATATGTCCATGCACAACCAAACCAGGCCTGCTCGAGTCGCTTCCTTTTATTTTTGCAACGACATTAACCCGATTCGGCGCCGACTCATAAGTCTTAGCTGTGATACCAACTTCAGCGAGTGACTCAACAACATATGCGGCGACAGCTTTCTCGTCACCTTTGCCTTCACCGTAATTCACACTCGGAATTCGAATTAGTTCTTGGCAAATACGTATTGTTTCTTCTTCTAGAGCCAGGCGATCTTGAGTCATAGGGACACTCTTTCAGTTTTTAAGCCAGAATGTGAAGCATTACTACCTTTTGCTGTGATGTGACCTCTGTTGCTATCCTTGCGCTTCACTCGTCCGGGTGGCGGAATTGGCAGACGCGCTAGCTTGAGGTGTTAGTGCCCGCAAGGGCTTAGGGGTTCAAGTCCCCTTCCGGACACACATATTGCCGAAGAAGTTAAGCTGCGAAAGGTAGAGCGCATGAAGATTGCCGAAGCGCTCGCTCTGATTCGTCCAGTACCAAATTTTCCGATTCCTGGAATCCTCTTTCAAGATATTGCCCCGCTAATTGCCAATCCAAAAGCTTACGAAGCAGTCACCAAGGAATTCGCGCAGACCGGATCTCCGTTTAATTTAGTTGCAGGCGTTGAGTCCCGTGGTTTTATCCTGGCCAGTGCCATCGCAATAGATAGCGCTGTGGGTTTCGTTCCGATTCGTAAAGCCGGAAAATTGCCAGGCGCTGTCATTAAACGAGAATATGGTTTGGAATACGGTAGCGACAGTCTCGAAATGCAGATTGATGCTCTCGCCCAAGTTAAAGAGCCTCGAGTTTTACTAATCGATGATGTGCTTGCAACCGGCGGAACCTTAATTGCCGCTCTTGAGTTGATTTCAGATTTAGGTGGCGAAATTTGCGAGGTGGCAGTTCTCTTAGAAATCAAAGCCCTCGGTGGTCGAGAGCGGATCTTGGCGGCGTTCCCGGAGTTAACGATTAGGGCGCTGGTGCAGATTTGAAGTCGACAACGAACAAGATTCTCGAGATCCAAGGGTTACGTGCTCTTGCAGCAACTTTAGTTCTGATCTTTCATGCAAGGTTTATCTCAGGTGGCTTTATCGGCGTGGATGTTTTCTATGTCATCTCAGGCTTCTTAATTACTGGCCTGCTTCTTAAAGAACTAAACACCACCGGGCGGATATCGCTGAAAGCTTTCTATCTTCGTCGAAGCAAGCGGCTATTGCCCGCCTCATTCTTAGTCCTTTTTGTCACCGCGCTTTTCGCGTGGATTGTCTTACCGCCAATCGCGCGTGGCTCCATAGGTCGCGACCTCATTGCGACCACTCTATATATTTCTAACTATTTGTTTGCCTGGTGGGAGAATGATTATCAGAATCTAAATGCGACTCCGTCACCTTTTATTCATTATTGGTCGCTGGCCGTTGAAGAACAGTTCTATCTCTTTTGGCCACTCTTTATCATCGCACTCGCTAAACTCAAAAGTGCTCGCAAATTCCTGATTGGATTTTCGCTGGTAACAGTCATAACTTTCGCGCTCGGAGTTTGGCTGACAATTGTTGCGCCGATTTGGGCTTTCTATTCACTACCGACTCGGGCTTGGGAACTAAGCGTCGGTGCGCTTATTGCGCTAATGCCCGCCTTAAGGAGGCAGAGTCGATTACTAGCGGTCTTCGGTTTGATTGCATTATTAGCCTCTGCTCTTTGGTTTAACGAGAGCACCGCTTTTCCCGGAACCTACGCGTTGTTACCGGTACTAGGAACCGCAGCACTTTTATCGAGTATTGGCGCTTGGCCTAAATCTTTGAAGTGGCTTGCAACAAACCGCATTTCTGTTTGGCTTGGCAAGATTTCTTATCCGCTTTATCTTTGGCACTGGCCAGTTTTGGTATTACCGATTGCGTTATTTACACGCGAACTGAATCTATGGTAACGAATCGCCGCCCTTATGATCACGGTAGTTCTAGCTGACTTAACTACCAGATACGTAGAAGAACCATTGCGGGTAAAGAATTTCACCGGACGCCGGGTAGTTATAAGCACAGTAGTTGCAATGGCATTCGCGCTCTTGCTTGGTTTTGGGATTGCAAAAACGACAACTTCATCAATCTTGGTTGACGGTAAGCAAGTTACGTTAGCGAGCATCGAAGCTCGCCCACTCGCTTATGACGATGGTTGCCATCTCAATTATCACGAGTCAATACCGCCACTGTGCGAATTCGGGCAATTGGATTCAAATAAGACTGTCGTTCTCTACGGAGATTCGCATGCGGTGCAGTGGTTTCCGGCGCTCGAGAAATTGGCAATTGAAAAAGGTTTCAAGTTAATCAGCCTGACCAAGTCAGCTTGTCCTTCCATTGATGTTGTGCGCGAAAGTGTCGGCGCTTTCAAGATGGCTAACTGCGCGGCGTGGCGCGAAAAAGCGATTGAACGAATTACTAAAGCCAAACCTGATCTGATTATTCTTTCTTCTTTTGAACATTTCGTGCCGCAGGGCGATCCACGTAACGTCGAACAGTGGTGGGCCGAGGGCTCTGAGCGCACCTACCAATTATTAAAACCCCTTACCGCCAAGATTGTTTATCTACTCGATACTCCCCTTCCAAAACGCAATATTCCAGATTGTTTAGCAAGTACAAGTGCTGACAAATGTTTAGCTGATTCAAAACTAGGGCTACCGCAAACTGCTAACTTCGAAATCATTGATCCATCAACGTGGCTCTGCTCACTTGACTGTCCAGGGATTGTGCGTGGAAATGTCGCTTATCGGGATGCGTCACACATTAGTATCGCTACTTCGCTTGAGTTATCAGATTCACTCTGGCAAGCGTTAGTTGTTAAAGGATTCACGCTCTGATGTGGCAGGATTACCGACATGGCTGAACTGACGTACTACTGCGGAACGATGGATAGCGGTAAATCCACTCTTGCACTTCAGACAGCGCATAACCATCAAAGTCGCGGCCGCACTGGACTAATTTTCACAAACCAAGATCGCGCCGGTGTCGGAGTCATTTCATCTCGACTTGGACTACAAAGTGCCGCCATAGAAGTAGGCCCAGAATTAGATATTCATCGTTTTGTAGTTGATCAGTTATCAATTGGATCTCGTGTGGATTACATTATTTGCGACGAAGCCCAATTCTACGAACCAATTCAGATTGATCAGTTAGCTCGTATAGTCGATGGCTTAGGTATTGATGTGTACGCATTCGGAATTCTCGCCGATTTCCGCACCAAACTTTTTCCTGGTTCAGCTAGGTTAGTTGAGTTAGCGGATCGCGTAAACACACTGCAGGTCGAAGCTCTTTGTTGGTGTGGCCAACGTGCGACACACAATGCGCGAACTGTTAATGGCATCATGGTCACCGAAGGTGAACAAGTAGTTGTCGGCGATACCAATGCCGCTGATGAGGTGGCATATGAAGTTTTATGTCGTCGTCATCACATGCGTCAGCTAACTGCTCGAGTTTCTAGAGCAGGACATACTTCAAGTGATCCGCTCCCCTTTAATTCATGAACGTACGTGGATTAGCTGCATTAAGTAAAGGCGCTGCATTAACTCCCTTTTCCTTTACGCGCAGGGAGTTATTACCTAGTGATGTCGCGATTGAAATTAAGTACGCCGGCATCTGTCACTCCGATATTCATCAAGTCAAAGAGGAGTGGGGCGGCGCTCGCTTTCCAATGGTGCCGGGTCATGAAATTGCAGGCGTGGTAAGTGCGATTGGCAGCTCGGTTAGTAAGTTCGCAGTTGGCGACTTGATAGGTGTAGGCGTATTTATCGACTCATGCCGCGATTGCCCAAGCTGTACTCAAGGTCTTGAACAATATTGTGAAAATGGCATGACCCCGACATATAACGGTTTAGAGCGCGATGGCGTTACCCCGACCATGGGTGGCTATAGCGATGGATATGTGATCAATGAAAATTATGCAGTCAAAATCCCAGCTGGCTTAGACCTAGCAGCTGTCGCTCCGTTGTTATGCGCTGGTATCACTTTGTATTCACCCTTAAAACATTGGAATGCTGGGCCAGGCAAGAAAGTTGCGGTCATGGGCTTAGGCGGACTTGGACATATGGGAGTTAAGTTCGCGCACGCTTTAGGTGCAGAAGTAACCGTCTTGTCGCACTCCCCTAACAAAGAAGCCGATGCTCGAACTCTTGGCGCAGACCACTTCGTAGTTACAAGTGATCCCGCACAATTGAAGTCAGTTAAACGCAAATTTGATTTAATTCTAAATACGGTCAGCGCTGAACATAATATTAATGATTACTTATCGCTGCTAACTACCGACGGAACCTTAGTTGTTATAGGACTACCTGGCGTCCCATTCGCAGTCAACGCAGACTCGTTACTCTCTGGCCGTCGCTCCATGGCTGGCTCGATGATCGGTGGAATTTCTGAACTGCAAGAGATGCTCGATTTTTGTGGTGAGGATAATATTGTCAGCGAAATTGAATTAATCAACGCTGATTATGTGAATGCTGCCTATGAGCGAACCGTGAAGAGCGATGTGCGCTTTCGTTTTGTAATTGATATCGCGACGCTTTAAACGAATTGATGCACTAGTAGTGCAAATAGCGGTGCAATAGCTAGAGCCGGCAATAAATTTGCAACTGCAACTTCTTTAATCTTCAATAAACGAAGTGCGATACAAAGCAACATCAGACCACCAACTATGGTCATAGCGGCAATCTGATAGCCACTTAAGATCGAACCTAAACCCAAGCCAACTAAGGTCCACGCGCCTTGATAAATACCAACCGGAATTGCCGAGGCTGCTACTCCCCAACCTAGTGAGGTAGCGAAAGCCATGGCCGCGAAAAAGTCGAGTGTAGATTTCAGGATCAATTGATCTATCCCGGTGCCCATGCCATCGCTAATGGAACCGAGAATGGCCAGTGGACCAATGGCAAAGAGCAACGATGCGCTAACGAAGCCTTCGATAAATGGGCTTTCTTTAGATGCCCGGAAACGTTTTCGGAGATTTTCGCCAAGAACTTCGAGTTTCTCTTCCAGGTGCAAAGCACTACCAATCAACGCACCAATTAGGAGTGAACCTAGAACACAGAGCAGCGTCCAACCTTTAGGCAACGCTGAACTGTATTCCGAGGACCAGAGCGGAATCAACGCACTGGCGGCAGCCAATAGCGTGACCAGGCCAAGAATGTCGGTTACTAAATCTCTTAACTTCTCGCTAACTCGCGAACCAATTAGAACGCCAAAGGCTGCCCCACCAATGATGGTGGCTACATTGATTAAAGTACCAAGGCCTGGAAATTCCATTAGGGCGCAATGCTATCTCGCGTCACTAAGAAGTGGGTTATCCTCGGTAAATGTCATTGACCTCGCGATTTATGGAATTCTTGCGGCCCCACAAGACGATTCCAATTACGCCTTGGCGAGCTGCAAGTCGATGGGACTTATCGGTCTCGAGAGTATCTATTCTATTTTTCGGTCTCTTTATATTTGGAATCGGTGATTCGTTATTGATCCAATCAGGTCTGGGTAATGCGCCCTGGTCGGTTTTGGCACAGGGGCTCGCAAAAACATTTGATTCTGAGATTGGACTCCTAACTTTTATTGTTAGTGCAATAGTGCTTCTTCTTTGGATCCCGTTAAAAGAAAAACCAGGTTTCGGCACTGTCGCCAACATTGTGATTATTGCCGGAGCCATTCAATTGGGAATTGATTTCATACCGACAACTGAAAATACAATCGTAGGACTCATTTACGTCTTCGTCGGAATTGCTTTGGTGGGAGCTGGTTCAAGTCTTTACATAACTTGTGGCCTGGGTCCGGGACCTAGAGATGGCTTGATGACTGCTCTTCACCACAAAACTGGGATCAGAGTCGGTCGAGTGCGACTAGCTATCGAAGGAACAGTTCTGATACTAGGAGCCCTGCTAGGTGGGGTGCTAGGCGTAGGAACCGCCCTATTTGCCCTATTAATTGGACAATCGATCGCAATTTTCTTGGGGATCGTGGCTCGGCTTACCTCAAATACCTCTCAGTAAGCCCTAGGTTTACTCATAAGTTCCCCACGTTAGCCGAACGTTCTTTCGGCTCGGAGTCGCAAACACCTCCGTTAACAAAATCAGAAAGGCACCTAACTTGACTAAATTCCTAGATAGTTATTTCAAGATTTCGCAGCGGGGATCTTCAATTTCTACTGAAATCCGCGGCGGTCTCGTCACCTTCTTCACGATGGCTTACATCGTGGCACTTAACCCAATCATTCTGGCTTATTCTCCGGATGCAAATGGTCAGTTCCTATTCGGTGGTGCAGCACCTGCACCGGCAATGGTTGCTGCAACTACAGCTTTGATAGCTGGCTTACTAACAATTCTGATGGGCTCAGTTGCTAATTACCCATTAGCACTTGCAACCGGTCTCGGTCTAAATACTTTCGTTGCTGTTGGAATCGCCTCCCAAATGACTTGGGCTGCGGCAATGGGTCTTGTTGTTCTTGAAGGTCTAATCATCCTAGTTCTGGTTCTTACTGGCTTCCGCGTTGCAGTATTTAAGGCGGTTCCACCGCAGATCAAAATTGCGATCTCTGTTGGTATCGGTCTTTTCATCGCTCTAATCGGATTAGTGGATGCTGGCTTTGTTCGTAAAACACAGAGCGGTCCAGTTCCTGTAGGTCTAGGCGTAAATGGAAACCTAGTTGGTTGGCCAACTGTCGTCTTCGTATTTGGACTTATTCTGATGATCGGTTTAATGGTACGTAAAGTTAAGGGCGCAATTCTTATCGGCATTGTCGGTGCCACGGTAGCAGCTGTTGTCATCCAGAAGATGTACAAGATTGCTCCTGGTTTTACAGCTGGCAATCCACCTACCATCGTAGATGGTGGTTGGGGTTTAAATATTCCTAACGTTCCAACTGAATTTGTAGCAACACCTAAGTTCGATTTCACTGGACAATTCGATCTATTCGGAGCTTTCCAGCTTGATAACGTGACTTTGATTGCGGCAATTCTGCTTCTCTTCACATTGCTACTTTCAGATTTCTTCGACACTGTCGGAACTGTTACTGCAATTGGTCACGAAGCTGGTCTTGCCGATAAAGATGGCAATGTAGATAACATTCAAAAGATCTTGCTAGTTGACTCTGTGGCAGCTGCTGCAGGTGGCGCCGCAGGTATCTCTTCGAATACTAGCTACATTGAATCAGCCTCAGGCGTTGGCGAAGGCGCACGTACTGGTCTGGCTTCAATCGTTACCGGTATCTGCTTCTTGCTAACTACTTTCTTAGCTCCACTAGTTGCAATTATTCCTTACGAGGCTGCAACTCCTGCATTGATCATTGTTGGTTTCTTAATGATGACTCAGATTAAGAATATTGACTGGGATGATCTAGGAATTGCACTTCCTGCATTCTTAACAATTATCTTGATGCCATTTACCTACAATATTTCAGTAGGTATTGGTGCTGGATTCATCACTCACGTCTTGATCCGAGTATTCCAAGGCCGCGTCAAAGAGATTCATTCTTTGTTGTACTTAGTATCTGGTCTGTTCATGGTCTACTTCTTATCATCACCAATAAATAACTGGACTGCATAAGTTCATCAGCTACTTAATAGAAACGGGCCACGAGAAATCGTGGCCCGTTTCCTTTTACGGCAAACGCCAGTTAATCGGGACTTGCCCCGAAGAGGTCAACAGGTGATTGCATTTACTAAACGGCTTACTGCCGAAGAACCCTCGATACGCCGAAAGTGGGCTGGGATGTACAGATTCAATTTTGTGAGTAGTTGAGAACGCGGAGCCCATCTTCTGCGCGTGACTCCCCCACAGAATTGCAACACATCCCCGACTGCCTAAAATATCTAGGGCGGCCGAAGTTATTACTTGCCAACCAATCTTTAAGTGTTCTGATTTATCATCAAGATTCAGGGTTAATGAACTATTTAGTAGCGCAACCCCATTTTCAGCCCAATTCGATAAGTCGCCATTTGCTGGATAACTAAAGCCAGTATCTGAGACATATTCCGTTAATACATTTTTAAGTGATGCCGGAAGTTTGTCTATCTCGGGGCTAACGCTAAATGCTAAACCTGTGGCATACCCGGGCGTCGGATATGGGTCTTGGCCAACAATCACTACGCGGTAATGGCTAATCGGGTAAGTAAAGACGCGGAGCACATTTTCATAGGAAGGTGCGATTCGCTGTGGAGTAATTACTTCCTGAATCTTGTTAAGTTCAGATTGATGTTCAGCGAATAAAGGCTGCCAACTTCTATCGATTTGCGCGAGCAAAGAACCGAGCACCTTCTTTGGTCACAGTCAGAGGATAGTTAAATACCTCTGAAACATTAGGTGTGGTCAAGACATCATCAATTTCACCCGAAAATGCGATTTGGCCATTCTTGATTAAGAGTGCATGTGTGGTGCCGACTGGGATTTCTTCGAGATGGTGAGTAACGATAATTGAAGCCGGTGATGCTGGATCACTAGCGAAGGTAGCAAATCTAGCTAAGAGGTCTTCGCGACCAGGTAGGTCTAATCCGGAAGTAGGTTCATCTAATAAAATCAATTCGGGATCTACCATCAAAGCTCGAGCAATCGTGACACGCTTGCGTTCGCCTTCGCTTAAAGTTCCGTAGGTGCGATCACCCAAAGAGCGAACTCCAAAAGTTGTCAGAAGTGCAATTGCTCGAGACTCATCCCAGAGGTCATAGCTTTCATTCCAACGACCACTGATTGCATAAGCCGCAGTCAGGACAACATCTCGAACCAACTCATCATCAGGAATACCAGTTGTGCTATTGGCCGAAACTAAACCGATTCGCGTGCGCAATTCAAAGAGATCAACTTTTCCCATAGCTTTATCCAGCACTTGAGCCGAACCAGTAGATGGAAAAACTCGAGTTGCGATTAACTGTAAAAGCGTTGATTTACCGGCGCCGTTAGGACCCAAAATCACCCATCGCTGCCCAGTACGTAAGGTCAGCGAAAGTGGCCCCAAGATAGTTGAGGCCCCGCGACGAACAGTGACTTCATCGAGAGTTAGAACGGTATCGCTTGCCATAGAGCGAAAAGATAGCGTGAATTCAAGGTAATCTGCGCAGATGAGCAGCGATGCGCAACACACTGGCCTAATCCTTCTAACCGGTACCGCGGCCCCGGGCATCACGCA
>JBEINS010000170.1:0-2479 GCA_040377985.1 Candidatus Planktophila sp.
AGATCCAGATGGCGAAATTCTGCGCGCAACTTCAAAGCCAATGTCACTTGGTGGCGGCATCACCATCCTGAAGGGTTCTCTTGCACCTGAAGGCGCGGTTTGTAAAACTGCTGGTGTTGGCATCGAAGAATTTGAAGGACCAGCACGAGTATTCGAACGCGAACAAGCTGCAATGGATGCATTAGAAGATGGCACGATTCAAGCCGGCGATGTAGTTGTGATTCGTTACGAAGGACCAAAGGGTGGTCCAGGAATGCGCGAAATGTTAATGATCACTGGTGCGATTAAAGGTGCCGGTCTTGGTAAATCAACTCTGCTCTTAACTGATGGTCGCTTCTCCGGTGGATCAACTGGTTTATGTGTGGGTCACGTCGCACCAGAGGCAGTAGACGGTGGTCCGATTGCTTTCATTAAAGATGGCGACCGAGTGCGTATCAATACGGTAACTCGCCAACTAGATCTTTTGGTTGACGAAGCAGTGCTGGCCGAACGTCGCAAGGGATTTAAGCCAGTGCCACATAAGTACACCCGTGGCGTTCTGGCTAAATATGCCAAGTTGGTTGGTTCGGCATCTAAGGGTGCGGTCTGCGACTAAAGCTTTATCTCGCTTGCCCGCTAAGGAAATACCTAGCAGCCATGTGAGCCCCCTCTCACAATTTGAGATAGCAATCTCAGGGGTTGACTCATGCGCTCGCGCATTGGAGAATACGCATATGCGTTCATCAGTGGTGATCCGAAAGCGTGCGATCTAGCAACATCGATCGCGCGCTACCCTCAGTTGAAACTGAGGGTTTTTTCATTTAACCGTTTAGCGCTAAGGACCTAGAGAGTAAAGAGAGCGAAAGGAGTAACGAAGATGAGTCAAGTAACTGGAGCCCAGAGCCTAGTCAACAGCTTGGAAGCAGCTGGCGTCGATGTCATGTTCGGAATTCCTGGTGGCGCAATTTTGCCGGCTTACGATCCGATCTTTGATTCTAAAATTCGCCACATCTTGGTTCGTCACGAACAAGGTGCTGGTCACGCAGCAACTGGTTACGCCCAAGTTACTGGTCGCGTTGGTGTTTGTATTGCAACTTCGGGCCCAGGTGCTACCAACTTAGTTACGCCACTAGCCGATGCGGCAATGGATTCAGTTCCGATGGTTGCAATTACTGGCCAAGTTCCTTCGCTTGCTATCGGTACCGACGCGTTTCAAGAAGCAGATATTCGCGGTATCACAATGCCATTTGCAAAACACAATTATTTAATTACCGACCCAGCTGAAATCCCACGCGCAATCGCTGAGGCATTTCATATCGCAAGCACTGGCCGACCTGGCCCAGTTCTAGTTGATATTGCTAAAGACGCTCTACAAAAGATGACTGATTTTAATTATCCAACTTCAGTTAACTTAAAGGGTTATCAACCAAAACTTGCCCCAAATGCACAAGCAATTGCTGATGCAGCCGAGTTAATTACCCAATCAAGTAAGCCAGTTTTCTATGTCGGCGGCGGTGTTATCAAAGCCGATGCTCATCGCGAACTTCTAGAGATTGCTAACTTACTTGGTGCTCCTGTTGTGACAACTTTGATGGCACGTGGTGCTTTCCCAGATAGCCACCCATTGCATCTTGGTATGCCCGGCATGCATGGCACTGTTGCTGCTGTAACCGGGCTACAAAAAGCAGATCTACTAATTACTTTAGGCGCGCGCTTTGATGATCGCGTAACTGGCAAGCTTTCAACCTTTGCCACAAATGCCAAGGTAATTCATTGCGATGTAGACCCAGCTGAAATCCATAAGAATCGCTTCGCTGATGTACCGGTAATTGGCGATCTTAAGCACACTTTGCAGGCTTTGATCCCAGCGCTTAAGGCAGCCTTAAAAAATAATCAACCAGATTTAACTGCGTGGTTACGCCAAATGAATTCGCTAAAGAGTTCATATCCACTTGGTTATGACCAACCTTCCGATGGGTCACTTTCACCACAATATGTAATCGAGCGACTCGGAAAAATCTCTGGGCCAAACGCGATCTTTACTTCAGGTGTTGGTCAACATCAAATGTGGGCCGCGCAATTTATCTCTTACGAAAATCCACGCACTTGGCTTAACTCTGGTGGCTTAGGCACCATGGGTTACGCGGTTCCAGCTGCAATGGGTGCCAAAGTTGGCGCACCTGATACAACTGTATGGGCAATCGATGGCGATGGTTGTTTCCAGATGACTAACCAAGAGTTAGTTACTTGTGCGCTTAATAATATTCCGGTGAAAATCGCAATCATTAATAACGAAATACTCGGCATGGTTCGCAAATGGCAGACACTGTTCTACGAAGGTCGTTATTCAAATACCAGCCTTGAATCAAAGCGTGTTCCAAATTTCCCAATGTTGGCTGAAGCAATGGGTTGTTTTGTCTTAAGTTTCGAACTACCAGAAGATGTTGATGCCACGATTGAAAAAGCGATGAGCATTAATGATCAACCAGTAGTTGTTGAT
>JBEINS010000199.1:0-1565 GCA_040377985.1 Candidatus Planktophila sp.
ACGCCACCAATAATTGAATAGTCAGGAACGTTCTCGCCGAAATAAACACGAGGCTGGAATTCGCCGAGGCCCTTTGTTGGTGGCAGATCGCCAACTGCAAAGTTTGGCTTTCCATCTAGGTCAACGGTGTTACCGAATGCTGCCACGAAACCGAAACCGTGGGTGTAAACCAAGTGATCGTTAATCCAGTTACGACTTGGATTACCTTCGATGTTTAGTTCACGAACTGCAACCACGGTATCGCGTTGCACGCCGTTAACGGTGTAACGATCAACATCGAGTGAATCTGGGAAAGCGTAGTAAGGCTTGATCTGCTGCAATTGACGGAAGGTCGCTGAAATTACATTTGGATCCATCAAGCGAATATTTGCAATTGTTGCTGCATCATTTGCCAGCTGACCCGAAGAAGTCTTAAGGGTTGCTGCATAATCTTTCATCTCAACGCCACTTAAATCATAAGCGTCACGAGTAGCATCAATATTGCGCTGAATAAATGGTGCTTCCTTCGATGATTCAGATGGTTTTACCTGGAAAGTCTGAATTGCTGCTGGATATACGCCGGCAATTAAAATCGATGAAATCACGAGCAGTGCTGTGCCAGATGCTGGCAAGAACCATGATTTACGGAAGATATTGGCAAAGAAGAGCAGCGAACAGATAACTGCAATGCCAGCCAAAATTGCCTTGGCAGGTAGCAACGCATTTACATCTGAATAAGTTAGACCGGTAATTAGTTTGTTCTCTTTCAAAGAGAGCGCATAGCGATCAAACCAATATGCCACACCCTTAAGGAGTACAACTAAACCAAGTAAAACTGAAAGTTGTGCACGTGCAAATGGCGTGCTGCGATCTTGTCGCGATTGTGGACGCAAGCCACCGTATAAGTAGTGCACGGCGCCGGATGCCAAGATTGCCAAAATTAAAGCTGAGAAGCCCCAAGAGATTAGCGATTGCCAGAATGGTAAGCGGAAAGCATAAAAAGAAATATCTAAATTAAATTGCACATCTTTAACCCCGAACTCGGTTGAGTTCTTGAAAAGTAACCAAGTACGCCAAAGTGATGTTCCGGCTGTGCCTGCAAAATAAAACACGGCTAAGCCAACGCCAGCGAAAGCAAGTTTGCGAAGAGGTTCGAGCTGTGCGCGGTAACGTTCTAAGTTGTCATTCTCGACGGCCATTGATACATAAACCGGGCGACGACGAAATGCTAAATAAACATTAAGTAGAACAAATAGCGAAGTAATTAATCCAAAGCCAATGAAGAGATACACCTTAGTAAATAGCGTGGTTGACCAAACGCTGGTGTAATCAACAGATTTGTACCAGAGCCAATCTGCATAAAAACCACTAAGTGAAACTAGCGCGATTGCAGCAGCTACCAAGATTCCGACAGTGATCGAAAGAGGACTTACTCGACGGCCACCTGACTTGCGGCCAAAGCTCTTTGCGAAATCAAATTGCGGATTCGAACTCATCTATTTCTCCATTTTCATAAACCAACTAGTTTGAATAACCGGGTTGGGATAACCCAATTTTGCGCTATTTAGGGGCTGAACGCTAATTAG
>JBEINS010000043.1:0-7621 GCA_040377985.1 Candidatus Planktophila sp.
CGTAAGTTGCAGAAGCGGATGAAGAAGTTTCCTAAGAAATTAACTGCTAATCAAATGCGCGAAGTACGAGCTCGTTTAAAGGCAGTTGGCGGAATGGCGATGCCAATTCCAAAGGGACCAATGCCAACTCGTGGAATGAAGATTCGCTAAATTTTCTAATCAGGCTCGTTCTAATTTAGTTTGACTAAATCGCTCGTGGATTCCACGACCATCTTCATCGTAGGTAATTGCGGTAATAACAATCGCCATCAAACCCGTGCGGATTAGCGCCTGACGAATAGTTGGCAAACCCCCGTAGCTGAAATCAACAACTTTTAGCCTCAATAATCTGTGCCCAAAAGAAGCTCCAGTCAGGGCAATCAAAACTGCGTATTCAGCGACTAAAATCAAAGTGGTCGGAACCCGAGATCCAGAAACGCGCTCGCCGAAGTTTCCACCGCCGGCAAAGAAGCCAAAAGCAATCGCATATGAGGCAAGCCAATCAATGGAGATTGCTGCCAGTCGCCGCCCAAGTGTTACGCCTTCAGGGTGAGTCATGCCGCGAGCCTAGATGATTTAGCGCACAACAGCCCGTTTTACGCTCATGAACGGAACAAGATCTGATTACCAGCAATTTTTAACATCGATGTAACACAACAGTTATGAACTTTTGCCTGCTGGGGCATAGATTTCAGCCCATAAAGCAAGGCCTCAAAGGCGAGGAAACCGATCGGTTGATTCCAACAGCCATCATCTGAAAAACAGGAGAAATATGTTTAAGAATTCTGCAGAAATCTTTGCATACATCAAGAAAGAAGACGTTAAGTTAATTGACGTTCGCTTTACTGATTTGCCAGGTATCCAACACCACTTCAACGTTCCAGTTGAATCATTTGACGAAGCAGTTTTCACTGATGGTCTGATGTTCGATGGTTCTTCAATCCGTGGTTTCCAGTCAATTCACGAATCAGATATGAAGTTGCTGCCAGTTCCAAGTTCAGCATTCATCGATCCATTCCGTGATCAAAAGACTTTAGTAATTCTCTTCTCAGTTCATAATCCAGTCGATAACTCAGCTTATTCGCGTGACCCACGTGGTGTAGTTGCAAAAGCTGTTGATTACATGCGCTCACTTGGTTTTGCTGATACTGCGTTCTTCGCGCCAGAAGCTGAGTTCTATGTTTTCGATAGCGTTCGTTTTAAGACTGGTATCAACGAGGCTTACCATGAGATTCAATCTTATGAAGGTGCATGGAACACCGGCGTTGAATACGATGCAGATGGCACACCAAACCGCGGTTACCGTACTCGCGTAAAGGGTGGCTATTTCCCAGTTTCACCAACTGATCAATATGCAGATCTTCGCGATGAAATGGTTATGGAACTTGGTCGCGCCGGTCTTCTCGTTGAGCGTTCACACCACGAAGTTGGTACCGCTGGTCAGATGGAAATCAACTACCGCTTCAGCGACATTCTTCAAGCTGGCGATGATGTAATGAAGTTCAAGTACATCATCCGCAACGTTGCTTGGGAAGGCGGCAAGACTGCAACCTTCATGCCAAAGCCACTATTCGGTGACAATGGTTCAGGAATGCACGTTCACCAATCACTTTGGAAAGATGGCAAGCCACTGTTCTTCGGCGATGGCTACGGCGATCTCTCGGATATGGCGCGTTGGTATATCGGTGGCTTGCTAAAGCACGCACCTTCACTACTTGCTTTCACAAACCCAACTGTTAACTCTTACCGTCGCTTAGTTCCAGGTTATGAAGCACCAGTTAACTTGGTTTACTCAGCACGTAACCGTTCTGCATGTATTCGTATTCCAATTACTGGTTCGAATCCAAAGGCAAAGCGCATTGAGTTCCGTTGCCCAGATCCATCATCAAATCCATATCTAGCCTTCGCTGCAATGTTGATGGCCGGTCTTGATGGAATCCTAAATAAGATCGAACCACCTGCTCCAGTTGATAAGGACCTCTACGAATTAGAAGGCGCCGAAGCTGCTGCAATTCCTCAGGTTCCGGGTTCACTTGGTGAAGTTCTAGATAGCCTAGAAGCTGATCACGAGTTCCTAACTAAGGGTGGCGTATTCGCTGAAGATCTAATCGAAACTTGGATTGATTTCAAGCGCAAGAATGAAGTTGATTATGTTCGCTTGCGTCCACATCCAGCCGAGTTCGAACTTTACTTCGATATTTAAATCGAATTGAAAATAAAAACCCCGTCAGAGATGGCGGGGTTTTATTTGCCCAAGAACAAAATGATTATTGAGGCTTTAACTACAAAAGTTTTAAGGTATAAAAGGACAGCTCTCTTCTTTTTCCACTAGGTCAAAAGCAAATATCATTTTTGCCATCCCGCATAAGACAGCCATAATGATGCCTAGTTCTACCAGTTGGCCATCTGTAAAATGTGGTTTTAAACGTGCGTGAAGAGACGCATCGATTCGGCCCTTTGGATTAGTCAGCGCCATTTCATCAGCAAGTGCTAAAGCCGCCTTTTCGCTCGCCGTAAAGGGGCCATTCTCGAAGTTGGGCAAGGCATCAATCTGACTTTGTTGGATGCCGGCAAGCAGAGCGGCAGCGGTATTGTTCCGATTGCAGAAGGCGCATCCATGTAAATTTGCTAAACGTAATCTGAGTAGCTCCAGAAGAGATATTGGTAGCGAACTTCCATAGAAAAGCTTTTTATAGAAGTCATTCTGATACCAGTCATATAAAGCTGGCGCATGTCCCATAACTTCAACAAAAGTTGCGTCTTCATGCATCGCAATTGAACGATCAAATGCTGCTTGCATCGAGACATCAAGCTGGTCACGCGGAACTCTACTTAAAAAAGTTTCAGGTTTCATTACACAACCTTCCTAAAATTCCTCTTCGTTGTAAGGCTTGTCTCTAACATACATCAAGATAAGATATCGAGATATTAAATAGCCATCAAGGATTAACCAGCTCATCCATTAAACTTTCCCTCTTGAGCGTAAGTTATAGATAAGGCTAAGATAGCTGCCTATAGAAAACCCCGTCAGAAATGGCGGGGTTTTTATATGTTCAAATGTTGACTAAGTTTCACTCATGAGTGATGAACGCGAGAAACTTGATTACCAAACCTTTGGCATCGCTGTGCGCGAACTTGCCCAAAAGATTGCCGATAGTGGCTATCAGCCAGATATTGTCCTTTCAATTGCTCGCGGTGGTCTGTTACTAGGTGGTGCGCTTGGTTACGCGCTAGACGTAAAGAACACTTTCACCATGAGCGTCGAGTTCTATACCGGCGTCAATGAACGATTAGCGATGCCGGTCGTACTCCCCCCAGTTCCTAACAAGATTGATTTAACTGGACTTAAAGTTCTCGTTGCCGACGATGTTGCCGATACCGGTAAAACCTTGAAATTAGTACGCGAATTCTGTGGCGATTATGTAGCCGAAGTTAGAAGCGCGGTTCTCTACGAAAAATCTCACAGTATTGAAAAACCAGATTACGCATGGTGCCATACCGATTTATGGATCGAATTTCCCTGGTCGGTTGAGCCACCGGTGACTGCTGAGAGTTAACTGGGTCAACTGACGAAATTTTCGAGCCCGTTCATAACACCTTAGGTTATCCTCAAGCCATGCAAATGACTTTAGCTATTGTCGTCTTCGGGCTCGCCTATGTTTTTATCGCTTCTGAAAAAATCAGCCGAATAGCTATCGCCTTAGCTGGCGCTGCAGCGATGGTAATTATTGGCGCAACTGATGCTGATAAAGCTTTCTACAGCCACGAAACTGGAATCGACTGGAATGTGATCTTCCTGCTCTTAGGCATGATGATCATTGTTGGAGTTATTCACAAAACCGGCCTGTTTGAGTTTCTCGCAATCACAGCCATCAAGAAATCTAAGGGAAGTCCGAAGGTCGCTCTTGTCTATTTGATGATTTTAACCTCGGTAGCCTCTGCGATTCTAGATAATGTCACGACAATCCTCTTGGCTGTTCCAATGACCTTGATTGTGACCAAGCACTTAAATGTTTCCCCGATCCCATTCATTCTGGCTCAGGTCTTTGTTTCTAATATCGGCGGGGCTGCAACTTTAGTCGGTGATCCACCAAATATTATTATTGCGAGTAAAGCTGGTCTTTCCTTTAACTCATTCCTAATTCACATGGCACCGATGGTCGTTGTCGTACTAATAGTGATAATTCCATTGATCATTTACCTATTCCGCACTGAGCTAATCAACAGCGCCGCAGATCGTGCCTCAATCATGAAACTTGATGCTCACTCCTTCTTAAAGGATCTCGTTCTGCTCAAGAAAAGCGTCATCGTGCTTGGCCTGGTCATGGTGGCTTTCTTGGCCCATTCTTTTCTTCACCTTGAGCCATCTGTTATCGCACTCTTTGGTGCTGGCGTCTTGGTGATGATTAGTGGATTGAAGCCTCGTGATTATGTGCAAGATGTCGAATGGGCCACTTTAGTTTTCTTCGCCGGACTATTCGTAATGGTCGGTGCGCTAGTTAATGTGGGTGCCTTGGCAGAGTTTTCAGAATTCCTCAAAGAGCTCTTCGGCGGAGATACTAAGTTGGCCGCTGGTTCAATCCTAGGAATATCTGCCGTGCTTTCGGGCTTAATAGATAACATTCCATACGTAGCATCAATGTCTCCTGTTATTGCCGATCTAAGTGTTGGACTAGTCGGCCGTCAGGAACATGTTCTCTGGTGGAGTTTGGCGTTTGGCGCTGACTTTGGCGGCAATGCCACAATAATCGGAGCAAGTGCGAATGTAGTTGCAATTGGTCTAGCAGCTAAAGCAGGCCATCACATTTCATTCTGGAAGTTCGCTAAATATGGAATCATCGTGACCGCGGTGAGCATCGCGATGGTTTACCCATACATACTATTTTTCTATTTCTAAATCAGTTCTTGTTTCTGGATTCTTTTGCGCCCCAATAACAAATAGCCAAAGAAACCAATCAATAAAGCAAAGATGACGCCCACATTGGCATATGCCCACTGACCCTCTTTGCCACCAATAGCGCCCATAAAGTAGCCCTGCCAACTCAGCCAACTGGCGAAAGTATTTGTGACAAATCCCCATCCGATAATTGAACCAATCGCAACTAGAGCAATAGCAACTGGATTGACGCGACCATAGCGACCGGTTTCAGAGAATAAATCAGCTTCTACATAATCCCGCTTACGCAAAACCACATCTGCTACAAATATCGAAGACCAAACAGCCACCGGAACACCCAGCGTGATTAGAAAACCCTGGAACGGAGCGAAGAAATCAGTAGCAAACCAAACAATATAGATGGTTCCAAATAACATGATAGTGCCATCAATAGCGGCGGCAACTGGGCGCTTTACCTTTACTCCGATAGAGATCAGGGTTAAGCCGGATGAATATAGATCAAGGATCGCGCCGCCAACTAACCCAAGAATTGCAACGAGTGCAAATGGGATTAAGAACCAAGTTGGTAGCAACTGTGTAAGAGCCCCGATTGGATCCATCGCAATCGCATCACTTAGCTCTTTGCTGCTGCCAGAAAGTGCGCTTCCGTAGATGACCAAAACAATTGGAACAATGGATGCACCCAAGACTGTCCAACCGAAAACTGACTTACTTGAAACGCTACGCGGTAGATAACGCGAATAATCAGCTGCGCTATTTACCCAGCCAAGGCCAATACCAGTGATTGCAAAGATTATTGCTCCAATGAGTCCTGCTGTACTTCCGGCCTTTATCGCAAATACTGAATCCCAATTAACTTCATCAATCGTTAAGAGAATATAAGTACCTGTTGCTACAACAGTAATTCCAGTAATCCAACGCTGTAACTTCATGATTACTGGATGACCCAATACGCCACCGAAAATGGTGAGTGAGGCTGCAATTAAAAATCCAAGGACTAGAGCAACATTACGATCAAGAGAAGTAGCTCTTTCTAGAACTGTGCCAGTTGCTAACGTGGCAAGTGAGACCAAAACGGTTTCCCAGCCCACAAAAACGAAGTAAGAAAGTAACCCTGGCAATAAGTTGCCCTTAACACCAAAGGCGGCGCGTGAGAGAGTCATGGTTGGCGCACTAGAACGCTTACCTGCCAGCGAGCTAACGCCAACTAACGCGAAGGAACCCATGGTGCCAATAACTGCAGCGATGGTTGCTTGCCAGAATGAGATACCGAAACCTAGAAAGAATGCTCCATATGACAGGGCCAGAAGTGAGACATTGGCTCCAGCCCATGGCCAGAAGAGATCACTCGCCTTCCCACGACGCTCAGATTCGCCAATGAAATTAATGTCGTTTAACTCAGGTTTCATATGCCAATTCTAACTTAACGTGAACTTGAACTGCGCGTTCAAAACATGACCATCTGCCGAAACGATTCGATATTTAACGGTGTACTTACCAGGCTTTAGTGTGTCAACGAATTCGACACGTGCTACAGCTTTTCTAATTACGATTTTAGAGGTCTCAATTTTCTTAGCTTTTGAATCTAGGATGACAATTGAATTAGCATTCTTACTCTTTAGGCTAACTATCGCTTCGCCAAATTCCAACCGCACATACATTGGCGATTTAGTTAAGGTTGAATTCGCGACTGGAAAGCTCTTCGCTAATTCAGCATGAGCTACTGCACTCTGGGTTCCACTAAATACGAGTCCAACTGCAAGTAATAGGACCTTTGCTCTTCGCATCAGTCTAAGAAGAAATCAAGCAGGAAATCTTTGGTACCCGGAACAACCGAGTACTTCTCTAGATCTGTAATTCCCTCGGAAGCCAATAGTTCATCATCTACGAAGAAGTTTCCGGTGCAACCTTTAGATTCACGATTCAAAACTATGTAAGCCGCATCAGCCAAAATCTCAGGTGTTCGGCAAGCCGCGGTATCAACACCTGGAATCATTTGTAGGGCTGCGGTATCAATTGCAGTACGTGGCCAGAGCGCATTTACCGCAATGCCCTCCTTGCGGAATTCTTCAGACATTCCCAGAACGCACATGCTCATGCCGTACTTAGCCATTGTGTAAGCAACGTGATGTTGGAACCACTTGGCTTTCATGGATAGCGGCGGCGATAGCGTCAAAATGTGTGGGTTTCGCCCCGCTTTAGCTGACTCGCGCAGATGCGGAATCGCTGCTTGCGAAGTTAAAAATGTACCGCGCACATTGACATCAAACATCAGGTCAAAGCGCTTAGCTGGAGTTGCCTCAGTTTTAGTTAAATTAATGGCGCTGGCATTGTTGATCAAAATATCTATGCCACCAAACTCGGCTGCCGCTTTTGCAATTGAAGCTTCAATCTGAGCCTCGTCGCGCAGGTCGCATTGAATTGGAAGTGCGACTCCCCCAGCAGCTTCGATCTCTGCAGCCGCTGAATAAATTGTGCCGGGTAGTTTTGGATTAGTTTCGGCAGTCTTCGCTGCAATTGCAACGGAAGCGCCATCGCGGGCTGCTCTCAAAGCGATCGCTAAACCGATTCCGCGGGATCCGCCAGTAATAAAGATTCTCTTTCCGGCCAGTGACATTATTTACCTTTCTTACTCATGAAGTTCATGAACGCCATCATGGCCTCTTCGGATTGAAGTGCCATTGCAAAAATTTGGAACTCTGCTTTCATTACTGCTTCTACTGCATCGTGCTTACTAGCTTTCAA
>JBEINS010000136.1:0-3127 GCA_040377985.1 Candidatus Planktophila sp.
GGCAGCCGGTATAACAAACATTGGTGAAGTTGATATTTCGATTAACTACATAGGTAACATCATCGCCAACTAGTTCGGCACGCTTCTCATCTGCAGCCTTTACTAAAAGCTCAAGTTCAGGGCCACCTGCTGCGAAGAGAGTTAGCGCCTCTTGCCTACTTAAAGACCGGGGATTTTCCACAACTTTGGACAATGCTGCTACGAAGGATGATTTGATAAAGACGGAACTTGAAGTATCTAAGGACTTTAGTTTTTCCGAGATGCTCTGCCAATTTCCATAAATTGAATCAAAATCAGAGCGCGAATCAGCTTCGCGACCAGCCGTATCAATCGAATTACCTAAATCTGTACGACCTAGGCTTTGTAAGCTCTCGCCACTTTCCTGCCATGGCATGCCGACTGGAATTATCTTTGCTTTTGCGAGTCCAGCAGAGTCGGCCAAGTTAGCGATGTGGCTCTTCATCTTTGGATCAATCCAGCGCTCTGGCGATAGAACATAATTAGAATAGATTGTTAACCGTGGTTTTAACTCAAACCCAGCTAATTTACTTTGCTCCGCTAAGAGTTCAATCTCGGGCCATGGTCGTTCAGGGTTTACGTGATCGGCAGTAATTGGTGAAACTCCACCCCAGTCATCAATGCCGGCAGAAATAAGTTCAGCAAATTCAGATGGCTCAGATAAATTCGGTGGTGCTTGAATTCGCATGCGTGGCCCAAAGATCAATCGGGCAACTGCAATACAGGCTAGGTACTCCTGCCGATCGGCATCTGGCGAATTTCGCATCGCGGTATCTTCTTTGGCCCGGAAATTCTGAATAATGATTTCTTGAATATGCCCGTAAGTTTTAGCGATCTCGGCCATCTTTAATAGTGAGTCGGCGCGTTCAGCAATTGTTTCGCCGATGCCAACCAAGATTCCGGTCGTAAATGGAATATTTAGTTTTCCAGCATCTTCAATAGTGCGCAGTCTTACGGCCGGATCTTTATCGGGGCTACCAAAGTGAACTTCGCCTTTTTCAGTGAATAATCTAGACGAGGAAGTTTCCAGCATCATGCCCATGCTTGCTGCCACTGGTCGCAATCTAGACATTTCTTCAAAACTCATCACGCCAGGATTTAGATGTGGCAACAATCCGGTTTCTTCCAGCACTGCAATTGCGCAAGCTCGCAAGTAATCCAAAGTTGAGGAATATCCGCGTTCAGATAACCACTCAGCGGCAACATCCCAGCGATCTTCGGGGCGATCACCCAATGTGAACAACGCCTCGAGGCACCCTGCTTTTGCGCCTTCCTTTGCAATCGCAACAACTTCGGAAATTTCTAAATAGGCCGCTGGCAAATGATTAGGGGTAGTTGCAAATGTGCAGTAATGACAGCGGTCGCGACACAACCTAGTAAGTGGAATAAAAACTTTAGGTGAATAAGTAATGACACCAGGTCGGCCGAGTTCGATCAGTCCAGCATCACGAACCCGAGCGGCTGCTTCACATAATTGTGTTAGCGCTTCATCGCGAGCGTTTAGCAGAACCGAGATTTCATCGATATTTAGAGTTGCGGCATCACTAGCCCGGCGAAGGGCGCGACGCATAGAACTCTCGATGATTTGCCTCCTGCCTTTGCCTAGAGTTGGAGAATACTTGATTTCTAACTTTTCGCAGGTTTGTTCCACTATTGAATTCTTCGCTCGCTTGAAAATACGGCCTTGAAAAATTGGGTCTAAACTGGGATTTATGAGCAACTTATTTGATCCCATCACACTTCGTGGCTTAACTATTAAGAACCGCGTTTGGGTTAGTCCGATGTGTCAGTACTCAGCAACCAATGGCGTCGTTGGCGATTGGCACATGGCACACCTTGGCGCATTTGCAACAGGAGAAGCTGGCTTAGTTATGGCCGAAGCCACTGGTGTTGTGCCGGAAGGTCGCATCTCAATTGCTTGCCCTGGAATCTATAACGATGAACAAGTTGCAGCTTTTAAGAAGATAAATGACTTCGCACATACCCAAGGTGTTGCGATGGGAATTCAATTGGCACATGCCGGGCGTAAAGGTTCAACCATGCGACCAAGTGATGATCATTTAATGGCAACGCCGGCTGAAGGTGGTTGGACTACACATTCCGCCTCTGCCCAGGCTTATCACGGCATGCCTGAACCCCTTGCCCTGACAGTGCCGCAGATACATCAACTCGTTAAAGACTTTGCTAATGCTGCTAAAAATGCAATCAAGGCTGGCTTTGATTTAGTTGAAATTCATGCCGCCCACGGTTACTTGTTGCATCAGTTCTATTCACCGTTATCTAATCTACGTACCGATGAATACGGTGGCTCATTTGAAAATCGAGTGCGATTCCTGCTTGAAGTAACAACAGCTGTGCGCAAGGCGATTCCGGATTCAACTCCCCTATTCATTCGCATCTCAGCCAGTGACTGGACTGATGAAGGATGGCAGATTATTGATTCAGTTGAACTTTGTAAGCAGCTAAAGGAAATCGGCGTTGATCTAATCGATGTTTCATCTGGCGGCAACTTACATAACGCACCGATTAAGCCAGTGCCTGGCTACCAAGTGCCATTTGCACAAGCGATTAAAGTGGAATCAGATATTGCAGTTGCTGCAGTTGGCGCAATTACTGACCCACATCAAGCGCAAGAAATCATCAACTCAAATAAAGCTGATGCCGTATTCCTGGCGCGCGCCATGATTAGAAACCCACGTTGGGCCATGGCTGCTGCTGAAGAGCTTAAGGAAATGATTAGTTGGCCAACGCCGTTAGAGCGTGGCCGTACCTTTAAAGGTTAAGAAACTGAAATAACGTCAACGACGAAAATCAAAGTTTCATTTGGTCCGATCGGACCGCCACCGGCTGCGCCATAACCAAGCTCTGCTGGAATAACTAGTAAGCGACGTCCGCCCTCTTTCATTCCTGGAATACCTTGTTGCCAACCGAGGATTACACCTGAAAGTGGAAACGTTGCAGGAGATCCGCCATCCCATGATGATTCAACAACTTGACCAGTTGACCAAGCCATAAGTGTGTAATGAACTGTCAGAGTTGAAGACGCAACTGCTTCTTTGCCGGTGCCAACGATGATGTCATTAGTTACTAGTGTTGTTGGGGCAGCGCC
>JBEINS010000120.1:0-3471 GCA_040377985.1 Candidatus Planktophila sp.
CTCTAATCTTTTGACTAAAACGCCAGTCATTGCCACATCGGCAACTCTGACAGTGGGCAACTCATTTGATGCGATGGCTAAATCAATTGGTTTTCTAGTAGGCAATGACCCAGATACTGAGGTTGCTAAAGATGAGATCGATCCGGGCAATGTGCAGATGCTCGATGTTGGCTCACCATTTGATTTTGCAAATCAAGGCGTTTTGTATTTACCAAAACATCTACCTGAACCCGGTCGCGATGGCTTAAGTCAAGAAGTGCTCGACGAGTTAGGCGAATTAATTGATGCCGTCGGTGGTCGCACCTTGGCTCTATTTAGTTCTTGGCGCGGAGTAGAGGCCGCAGATGCGCACTTGCGAAAAGTATTAGCTGAACTTCCAATCAAGATCATTACTCAAAAACGAGGCGATTCAGTTGGTCCGCTAGTTGAGAAATTCGCTAGCGATGAAACTTCGATTTTGCTCGGCACCATGTCGTTGTGGCAAGGTGTCGATGTGCCGGGGCGGGCTTGTTCGCTAGTGGTAATTGATCGCATTCCGTTCCCGCGCCCTGATGAACCTGTAATGGCAGCTCGAGCAGCCCAAGCAGATAAAGCCGGCGGAAGTGGCTTCATGCAGGTTTCAATGCCACGGGCAGCGCTCTTGTTGGCACAGGGCACTGGCCGCTTGATTCGCTCAGAGGCTGATCGCGGGGTGGTTGCAATCCTTGACTCTCGCATTGTGAATAAGCGTTATGGCAGTGTGCTTTTAAACTCAATGCCACCGCTGTGGCGCACATCAGACCCAGCCGTTGTGCGAGATTCATTGCGCCGATTAGCCCAAGAAATGTAAAGATTGGCTCATGCCTCGGATCAACACCTCAAATTTGGTGCAACAACGTGAATGGCGCCGCAGCGAGTTAATTAGCGCTGCCGCGGCAATCGCCCTTGAGTCAGGTAGCGAAGCAATTACGGTTGCAGCTGTTGCGCAACGAGCAGGGTTAGCCCGAACTTCGGTATATGAGTACTTTGGCAGCAGCGCAGAGTTAGTCGCAGATTTAATTATTGAAGAGCTATCAGCATTTACCGACATTTTGGTAGCAGCTGTCGAGCCCGCAAAATTCCCCGAAGAAGCAATCGCTAACTGGATTAATTCAGCCTTGCAATACATTGCCGATGGTCGTCACTTATTAGCTAAAGCGTTAAGTGCGACATCGCTACCTATTAATCGCAGTGCTGAAATCGGAGCAGCACACCGGGCGCTGCTAGCGCCATTAACAACTGCGCTAACACAAATTGGCGTGCGCGATCTGAACTACGCCTTAAGCATGATTCAGTCATTGACCGATGCAGCAACAAAGCGAATTGAAAACGGCAATAGTGCAGAGATTGAAATCGCTAAGACAACTGCGTTTTGTATTGCGGGTTTACGAACTCTTATTGAATCGTAATTTTGTGGGTGTCTTTAACACCGGCAAATAGATTAGCCACACCTGGTCCTGTTATCGAGACCAAGCATTCACCCTTTTTAAGGGCGATTACTTTGTTGCTCGACACTCGGCAAGCTTTACTTGATGTTTTAAACTTAAGTTTCTCGCCAAACAAACTATCGCTCTTTAGCACCACGCTTTTGCCGATCTTGAGCGTAGTTGGATATGCCTTATGCAAGATGCCGTCATTGCCGGGCTTTAAATAAATTGGGAAATGAACTTCAATTGGGCCGTAGGCAGCGTTGCCAGGTGAAGTTACGCCGATATCGCAGGCACCAGTGCCTTTAAGCGCAGTAACAACACCATCAACTAGCGTGCAAGCTGGTGCATATGACTTATAGGTAAGTGCAGCACCTGATTTAGCACTTGCTAGTAGTAGCCCTGGAGCTCGATAAGCCATCGTAATTGGCTTACTTTGGCTCAACATAACGCCGCCGATGGAGGCAGTTATTTCATCACTGACTAGCGTTGGTGTGTTATCGCCACTTTTAAAGGTTAGGGCGATGAAGTTATCTTCGCTGAAATCTGTACCGTTGTTGTGGTCATAGCGAATATAGATTCCGCAGGAGACTTTGCGGCAATCTATTTCTTCGCCGGTGCGAGTTTTATAGCTGGCAGCTGGCTTAAACACGATATTTGCAGTTGGGGCAAAGTTGGCACCACGTTCGGTTGAAATCCAGAGTTGTGCCGCATCATTGCAAGTGGTGGGGCGACTTGGCCCGGTTGGGGCTGTGCATTGCAAGAAGTAAAGACCAGCTTTAGTCGGAAATCCGGTGATCGATAAGTTAATGGTCGGTGCCGCCGATAGCTCAGTTAATGGTCCACCTACAACTTTGGCTTGGGCATTCGCTGTAGTTGGCGCAACTACTAAGCCAGCCACAATGAAGATTGCTAGAACTATTCTTTTCACTTGGATCTCCTATTTGAATGTAATCGGTAAATAAAGGTCGTAACTTCGGTCTTCACTTCTTAAATGATCTGCTCGCACAGTTACAGCGCACTTAACTTTTGTGCAGTCAAACTTTCCAATTTTCTTACTCACTCGTATCTTGTAACTGAACCGGCCACCAGGCTTAAACGGATCTGCTAATCCGACGCCGTAAGGTGGTGGGTTTGATGAGATCCAGAATGAACCTTCGCCAACGCCAGACTTGTTAACGCCACCGCCACATGGGGTAGGGGCTAATCCTTTTTTAGGAATCACGCAAATAGCTAGATAAAGTCCGACGCTTTCATCAAAACGTTTTCCAGTTACTGTGATAACTGCGTTATTGGCAACCATGGTTGCTGAAGCGGTAAGAGTCTGTCCTTGTTCGCCAGTAATTGACTTGCTGGCAGCATATGAATTTTGCGGCAGCGCTAGGCCCAAAACAAGGCTCAAAATAAGCGTTTTACGCATATGCAAACCGTAGTACCCGTGCACTAAAAGGTTAGCCGACAAAACTTTCGTATCTGTCGGGAGAATTTTTGACACAATATGCAAATGCGCCGGCTGCCAATTTTAAAAGTAATGGCGCTCACACTAATGCCGATTTTACTGCTCACAGCCTGTGCTCAGAGTAAATCCAATTCTGAAATCCAAATTACTCAGGCAGATGTAACTAGCGTTTCAGTCACACCAGTTGAGAAATTAACTGATGTGAAAATTGTGGCGCTGGCAAATGGAGCTGCTGAATTAATTGCTGCCATGGGATATCTAGATAATTTAGTTGGCCGCGATATTGCAAGCAGTACGCCAGAATTAAAAGATGTTCCGGTAGTTACCTCAGGACATCAAGTAATTCCCGAAACCATTATTGCCCTGCAGCCAACGTTGGTAATTGTTGATGATGCAACTGGGCCAAGCAGTGCAATCACTAAGTTAGAAAGCGCCTTAATTCTAATAATTAAGATTTCAAAAATCTTGAACTTTGAAGAATTAGTAATTATAGTTTATCAAATTGGAAGTGCTATCGGAGCCACTAAAATTGCGGCCCTTTTATGACACATTCTCTCCGATTCGGTC
>JBEINS010000058.1:0-6192 GCA_040377985.1 Candidatus Planktophila sp.
AGGCGTCGCAACTGGCGGCTGTAACATCCAGTTCGCGGTTAATCCAGTTGACGGACGCATAATTGTGATTGAAATGAACCCGCGAGTATCACGCTCTAGCGCACTTGCATCAAAGGCAACTGGATTCCCAATTGCCAAGATCGCCACCAAGTTAGCTATTGGTTACTCACTCGATGAAATTCAAAATGACATCACTAAAGTCACGCCAGCTTCATTCGAGCCAACTCTGGATTATGTAGTTGTTAAGGCACCGAGATTTGCCTTCGAAAAGTTCGCCGATGCTGACCCCCGCTTGACGACGACCATGAAATCAGTTGGTGAGGCAATGGCGATTGGGCGTTCCTTTGCTGAAGCACTGCAGAAAGCGCTGCGCTCATTAGAACGTAGAGAGGCACCTTTCTCTTGGCCGACAGCACCTGCCTCAGGAGAGTTAGCCGCATTGCTCAAGGCAATCGAAATTCCTACCGAATATCGTTTACAACAAGTTCAGCGCGCACTTTGGTGGGGCGCAACAAGTGCTGAAGTCTTTAGCGCATGCAAGATCGACCCATGGTTCTTAAACCAGATCATTGAATTAAACGAAGCGGCAAAAGTAATTGCGATACCTGGTGCGCTAACCGAGGAAATCCTTCGCGATGCAAAGCAATTGGGGTTTTCAGATAAGCAGATTGGCGAATTGCGCGGAATAAGCGAATCTGATGTTCGTGCAGCACGCGCTAACTTAGATGTGCATGCGGTTTATAAGACTGTTGATACTTGCGCTGCGGAATTCGAAGCGTTTACGCCTTACCATTATTCGAGTTATGAAGAAGAGAGTGAAGTTAAGACACGTACCAAGCCAGCAGTAATCATTTTGGGTTCCGGGCCAAATCGCATCGGTCAAGGTATTGAATTCGATTATTCCTGTGTGCACGCTTCGTTCACATTGCGCGAGTCAGATTTTGAAACTGTCATGATCAATTGCAATCCCGAAACCGTTTCGACAGATTACGACACTAGTGATCGACTTTATTTCGAACCTTTGACCTTAGAGGACGTATTAGAAGTGGTTCGAGCCGAGGAATTGGCTGGTCCGGTATTGGGAGTTATAACTCAACTGGGCGGTCAAACACCGCTGGGATTAGCGGCTGGCTTAAAGGCCGCTGGCGTTAATATTTTGGGTACCTCGCCAGAGGCAATTAATTTAGCCGAAGATCGTGGCGAATTTGGCGACGTGTTAGCGCAGCAAGAGCTAGTTGCGCCTAAATTCGGAATGGCAGCATCGCAGCTAGAAGCACTCAAGATCGCTCACGAAATTGGTTATCCAGTTCTAGTGCGCCCAAGTTTTGTGCTGGGCGGACGAGGCATGGAAATTGTTTACGATGATGAGTCACTATCTGGGTTTATTGCTCGGGCCACAGACATCACGCCAGATCGCCCGGTATTAGTTGATCGGTTTCTAGATAGTGCAATAGA
This sequence comes from Candidatus Planktophila sp., assembly GCA_040377985.1. Classification (GTDB taxonomy): domain Bacteria; phylum Actinomycetota; class Actinomycetes; order Nanopelagicales; family Nanopelagicaceae; genus Planktophila. The sequence continues at coordinate 1,456 of JBEINS010000058.1, forward strand.
AATTGACGTTGACGCGTTATTCGATGGCACTGAGCTTTTCTTAGGTGGCGTGATGGAACACATCGAAGAAGCTGGGATCCATTCGGGGGATAGCGCTTGTGTGCTTCCGGCGATGACGTTAACTCCAGAGATGGCAGCTGAGATTGCAGTTGCTACTGAAAAGATTGCTCGTGGTGTTGGCGTATTGGGCTTGATCAATATCCAATTCGCAATCGCAGAGAAACAACTCTATGTATTAGAGGCCAACCCTCGCGCTTCTCGCACTGTGCCATTTGTAAGTAAAGCAACTGGCGTGCCGTTAGCTAAAGCTGCGGCACGTATTTCAGTAGGTGCCACAATTGCTGATCTTCGAAGCGAAGGAATGTTGCCAGCTGGAAACGGTAAAGCAAAAGGCATTTCAGTTAAAGAAGCCGTGCTGCCGTGGAATCGGTTCCGTCGAGTCGATGGTCGGGGCGTTGATTCAGTTCTCGGTCCCGAGATGCGTTCAACGGGTGAAGTCATGGGTATTGCGGCCACTTTTGGTGAAAGTTATGCCAAGAGCCAAATTTCTTCATTCGGACCACTGCCAAAAAAAGGAAAAGTTTTCGTTTCTTTGGCCGATAAAGATAAGAGCCACGGCATTGCACCTGCTAAGTCACTGATTGAATTGGGATTCTCGATTTTGGCAACAACTGGAACTGCGGCCTACTTACGCGAAGCTGGTATTTCAGTGACCGAAGTTCGAAAGTATTCTGAAGGTCAAGGTGCTATGGGGCAGCGGACAATTGTTGATCTACTCCATGCCGGTGAAATCGATTTAGTAATTAATACACCGGTCGGTCGGGGTACTAGAGCCGATGGCTGGATGATTCGTACCGCGGCTATCCAGCGATCGATTCCCTGCATCACTACTACTGCTGGTTTTGCAGCTGCAGTTTCGGGTATTGCGGCGTTGCAACAGGGCGAGATGAGTGTTAAATCCATTCAGAAGTGGTTGGCTTAACCATGGCTGGAATTAACCGTAGCGCTGCTCAATTGCTTGCAACGATTGTGGGCAATAAGAAAGTTGGGCAATACCACCAGATTTTGATTAGCGTTGGCGACCTAGTGGCGCAATGTAAGCCAGGAAATTTCGTAGCAATTAGTGTCGGTGGACCAAATTCAAAGATGGTTTTGCGACGGGCGTTTGCGATTTCGCGCACAACAACTTCACCCCAATATGGTGGCGCTATTGAGTTGATCGTCGCACCATTTGGTAACGGTTCATCTTGGCTTTGCGGACTAGCCGAAGGCGAGCAAATTGATATCACGTTACCGCTCGGAACCGCTTTTGGAATTCCCACGACTAGCGTTAATGCGCTCTTAGTCGGTGGTGGGTATGGTTCCGCCCCATTATTTGGTTTAGCCGAAGTCTTAAAAGAGCGCGGATGTCGCGTAGATATGTTGTTAGGTGCAAGTACTGGTGCCAAAATTTACGCACCTCTAGAAGGCAAGCGCAGTGTTAACTCGCTACGAATTTTCACCGAAGATGGCTCAATGGGTGAAACTGGACGTATTACTGCCCCGATTGCACAATTGGTTTCCGAGTTACAAATCGATGTTATTTACTCTTGTGGGCCAATGGCTATGTTGAAAGCCATTTCAGAGATTTTAAGTGGGGGAGATGTAGTTCATCAATGCGCAGTTGAAGAAGCGATGGCGTGTGGTATCGGGATCTGCATGACTTGCGTACTTCCAGTTAAAGATGAAGCGGGCAAAATTAGTAACTTACGTTCTTGTATCGATGGTCCAGTTATGGATGGCGCCGCCATCGAGTGGGATCTCGTAGGTAAGACGTTGGTGCTTTGATGTCGCAATTAGATTTTTCAACTACTTTAGGCAACGCCTGGTTTCCAACACCAATCTTCACCGCGAGTGGCTGTGCTAGCTCAGGTAAAGAGTTAGCTCAGTTCTTTGATCTGCGCGACATGGGCGCAATTGTTACAAAATCCATCATGACTAAACCGCGTGCTGGTCGAGCGACTCCGCGAATGGCTGAAACTCCAAGCGGAATGTTAAATTCGATTGGCTTGCAAGGTCCAGGTATCGATGCATTCTTGGCCAATGATCTAGCTTGGTTAGTTGAACAAAAAGCGCGCATTATCGTTTCGATAGCTGGTGAAACAGCTGAAGAATTTGCTTCTTTGGCTCGCCGCCTACGAGGCGTAGCCGGAATTTCAGCGCTAGAAGTAAATATTTCTTGTCCAAATGTGGAAAATCGCGGCATGGTTTTTGCTTGTCATTTGGAATCCGCGCAAACGGTTATCGAAGGCGTGCGCCGAACAATTGGTGGAGATTTACCGATCATCGCCAAGCTCTCACCTGACGTGACAGATATTGTTTCAATCGCCCGCGGTGTTATCGATGCCGGCGCCGATGGTTTAGCCCTGATTAACACTGTGCTTGGAATGGTAATTAATCCAAATACCATGCGACCTCATTTGGGCGGGCGCACCGGTGGCTTGTCTGGCCCAGCCATACGCCCAATTGCAGTCCGTGCCATTTATCAAGTTCATGAAGCGTTACCAAAGGTTCCGATTTTAGGTATGGGTGGAGTTTCATCCGGCGCTGATGCGTTTGAGTTAATTATGGCTGGTGCTAGTGGTGTCTCAGTAGGTACTGCCTCCTTCGGCAATCCAACTGCGATTATGAAAATCCAAAACGAGTTACGTCAGATATTGACAGATAAGGGCTTTAGTTCGCTGCGTGAAGCTGTTGGTTTCGCGCATCGGCCAGAGAGTAGTGTGCGATGAAAGCACCAATAATTTTAGCAACTGATACTTCAGATTTAGAAGTTGCGAAGCAATGGGCAAAGTTAGTAGCTCCACACATCACTGGAATAAAGTTGGGGTTGGAGTTCTTTCTGAACTTTGGCGCTGAAGGAGTTCGTGCGGTGTGCGCTGATCATGAGTTAGATCTTTTTCTTGATCTGAAACTGCATGACATTCCAAACACAGTTGGGCAGGCCGCAGCAGCAGTAGCTAATTTGAAACCCCGATTTCTAACCGTTCATGCTTCTGGTGGACAAGCGATGATTGCAGCAGCTGTCAAGGAACTTCCAGCAACTGACGTAACTGCGGTAACAATCTTGACCAGCCTTGGTGAGCCAGATTTAAGTGAAATTGGTTATCGCAGTAACGCTCTAGAAAGCGCGGTTGGTCTGGCCAAGTTGGCTATCGCAGCCGGTGCTAAAGCAATCGTATGTTCGCCCATGGAAGTTGCGGCAATACGCGCAGCTATTGGCAATGAGCCCGCAATTATTACGCCAGGCGTGCGCCCGATTGATGCAAGTGCCCCGATTGACGATCAAGTTCGCACTATGACGCCACTTGCTGCAGTCCAAGCCGGTGCGAGTTATGTGGTCATTGGTCGACCAATCACGCGATTTTGGAGTCAAGGTGAAGCCGCATTCAGCGCCAACTTGGTGCAGATTTGTGAACCGCTCTTAGCCCGATAGATTTACCCCATGCAACCACCGCAACTCTCGCCCGAAGATCGTGCGCGAGCTCTAGCAAAAGCGGCTTCTTCACGTAAGCGACGAGCTGAAGTTAAAGCGCAGATTAAAAGCGGTGAGTATTCACTTACCCAAGTTTTCGAGTTAAGCAAAAATGATGAAGCAGTAGCCAAGATGCGAGTATTCGAACTTTTAGAATCAATTTCTGGAGTTGGAAAAGTTAGGGCACGATCTGTTATGGATCGATTAAATATTTCACCGACCCGTCGGATACAGGGCTTAGGTGCAAAGCAACTGCCAGCTCTGTTAACTGAATTTGCCAGCCCTACTTTGATTGAACGCGGAAAGTTGTTAGTTCTTTCCGGGCCAGGGGGAGTTGGTAAGAGCACTGTAGCTAAGGAACTTCGCAAGGAAGCAAACTTTTATGTTTCGATAAGTGCAACGACCAGAGTTCCCCGTCATAATGAACAGGATGGTGTGGATTACTTCTTCATCAGCGATTCCGAGTTTGAATCGCGTAAAGCGGCTGGTGATTTTCTGGAATGGGCCGAATTCGCAGGAGCTAAATATGCAACGCCGAAGTCACAAGTAGAAGATGCTTTAGCCAAGGGAAAAAACGTTCTTCTGGAGATCGATATTGCAGGCGCTGAACAAGTGCGAAAAGTCAGCACCGAGGCAATTCTGGTGTTTCTAGAGCCACCGTCATGGGAAGAGCTAGTAACTCGACTTGAAGCGCGTGGTACGGATTCGGCCGAACGAAGGGCTCATCGCCTCGAGTTGGCGCAAGAGGAACTCGCTCATGCCCCTAATTTCGACCATCGCATCATAAATCACTCGGTAACCCAGGTTCTTAGCGAACTGGTATCCTTGGCCTCTTGATCGACCCAGATTTTTCATACTTTATTAGAATTACTGCTTGCTACTGGAGGACACATGGACGGCATTACAAATCCACCTATCGACGAACTTCTCGATAAGGCCGGTTCTAAGTACAGCTTGGTTCTCTATGCGGCAAAGCGTGCGCGTCAGATCAACGCCTATTACTCACAACTTGGCGAAGGTTTACTTGAATATGTTGGGCCACTAGTTGAGACCCACGTACACGAGAAGCCACTTTCAATCGCACTTCGTGAGATCAACGAAGGTTTATTGACTATCGAGAATCTCGAGCCAACTGCTTAATTTTTCTTAATAGGCGGGGTATTTGAAATGCCAAAACGAATTAGCAAAGTAATTCTTGGCGTCGGTGGCGGAATAGCTGCCTA
>JBEINS010000085.1:0-4896 GCA_040377985.1 Candidatus Planktophila sp.
AAAGGCGAGATGGAAAAGCGCACTGTGCTTAAGTTTGATCATCGCATTGCGCCAGTGAAGGTTGCGGTACTGCCACTTTCACGTAATGCTGATTTATCTCCTAAGGCGCGTGATCTAGCAACAGCGCTACGCAAAAATTGGAATGTTGATTTCGATGATGCCGGTGCAATTGGTCGTCGCTATCGTCGCCAAGATGAAATCGGAACTCCATACTGCATCACCATTGACTTCGAGACTCTCGATGATAACGCTGTAACAATTCGCGATCGCGACACAATGGCGCAAGAACGAATCAGCATCGATCAGGTGGAGTCATGGTTAGCACCACGTCTGCTGGGTTGCTAAAACCGCTGCGTTTGCCACTGGCAACTGGCGATCACTTTATTGATCCACCGGTTGTATTGGCACCAATGGCCGGTATTACTAACTCCGCTTTTCGCATGTTATGTCGCGAACAAGGAGCTGGGTTATTTGTTTCCGAAATGGTTACTGCTCGCGCGCTACTAGAACGACGCCCTGACACCTTGCGCATGATCGCACCTGGTGCTGGCGAGTGGCCAAGGTCTGTGCAACTCTATTCAACTGATCCACACACTATGCGAGCTGCTGTGACCATGATGGGTAAAGAGAATTTAGCTGATCACATTGATATGAATTTTGGTTGTCCAGTTCCGAAAGTAACTCGCAAAGGCGGCGGCGCTGCGCTGCCATATAAGCGCAATCTCTTTACCTCAATTGTCGGCGCCGCTGTTGAAGCGGCTAAACCTTTTGGAATTCCAGTAACTGTAAAGATGCGCATCGGTATCGATAGTGATCACGAAACATATTTAGAAGCAGCGACTTCGGCTGCCAACTTAGGAGTGGCTTGGGTTGCTTTGCATGCTCGAACTGCCCAACAGATGTATGAAGGAAAGGCTGATTGGTCAGCTATTACGCAGCTAGTTGAGCATTTAAAACCAACTGGGGTACCAGTTTTAGGCAATGGCGATATTTGGTCAGGTGCCGATGGCCTAGCGATGGTCGCTGAAACTGGCTGTGCTGGCGTAGTTGTTGGCCGTGGCTGTTTAGGCCGACCTTGGTTGTTCGCTGATTTAGTTGCAGCGTTTTCTGGAACGCAGAGCAAAGCGCTGCCCTCACTTTATGAAGTTCGCGAAGTTATGTATCGCCATGGCGAACTAATTGTTGATTACTTTGAGAATGAAGATCGTGGTTGTCGCGACCTGCGTAAACATATGGCTTGGTACTTAAAGGGCTTCCGCGTTAACAGCGAACTACGTCGCCAATTCGGAATGGTTGGCTCACTGGCTGAGCTACGTGGCTTACTTGATCAGCTTGATGATCAACAATATCCAGTTGAAGTTAGCGAAAAGCCACGAGGTCGCACTAGTCATGGCCGCCCAGTTACTTTGCCAGACGGTTGGCTGTTAGATCCGGATGAAATTGTCGAGATCGAACTCGAAGATATGTTCTCTGGTGGCTAATGTTTCTTTTTAAATTATTGCGTAGAGCAATTGCCTTCTTACTTCTCTTGGTGATTGTGGTTCCACTATTTACACTTGGAAAAACTTGGTATGCCGCGAATAATCCCACAATTCGAAACGGCGATGTCATTGTGGTTTTAGGCGCTGCACAACTAGATGGTCGGCCCGGATTAGTTCTCGAAGCCCGACTAACCGAGGCAAAGCGAATTTATGATTTAGGACTAGCTAAGAAAATTATTACGGTGGGCGGCGGCGCACCTGGTGATCGAACAACTGAAGCGGCAGCCGGCCGTATTTGGTTAATGCAAAATGGCGTTAAGTATGCAGATATCAGAGCACTTGAAAAAGGTCGCGATACTTTAAGTTCGACAAAGTTATATGCCGCTGAAATGCGTGAGCGAAAAATAAAAAATGTAATTATCGTCTCTGATCCATTTCATTGTTTGCGATCTATGACAATGGCTAATGATCGCGGTCTGGTTGCATCCTGCTCACCTGTTCAAGGCGGCCCAAATGCCTTGGAAAAGAGCGGATTTAAGTATTTAATTCGCGAAGCAGGGGCTTATTTAGCCTATATAACACTTGGTCGGCGTGGAGTTCAGATTAGTGATCATTTACCTTCAGACAACATTCTCAATAAGGTAGCGCCATGAGCGAATTGATCGGTTACGCAGCACGCGATCAAGAACGTTTCCTTGATGAACCAGCTAAACGCGCTGGTCGCACTGAGTTCATGCGCGATCGTGCTCGGGTAATTCACTCTGCAGCGCTGCGTCGGTTAGCTGCCAAAACCCAAGTTGCAGTTCCTTGGGAAAATGACTTTCAACGAACCCGACTTTCACATTCGTTAGAGTGCGCCCAGATTGGCCGCGAACTTGGTGAATCACTAGGTGCTGATCCTGACTTACTAGAAACTTCTTGTTTGGCACACGACTTAGGTCACCCACCATTTGGTCACAATGGCGAAGAAGCTTTGGCGGAATTGGCTAAAGATTGCGGCGGCTTTGAGGGCAATGCGCAGAGTTTTAGATTACTAACTCGAATTGAAGCTAAGAGCGTTGATGCCAATGGCAAAACCGTGGGTTTGAATTTAACTCGCGCTTCACTAGATGCTGCAACTAAATATCCATGGGCGCGCAGTGAGAACCCACGTAAATATGGTGTCTACGACGATGATGTTGAAATCTATAAGTGGATGCGCGAAGGCGCACCAGCAGGCAAGCGTTGCATCGAAGCCCAAATTATGGATTGGTCTGATGATTGTTCTTACTCAGTTCATGATTTAGAAGATGCCATCGTGGCTAATCAAATTAAAGCAACAAACTTTCGTAATGATTTCGCTGAACTCTTTAAAGTAATGAGTGTTGATTACGGCAGCGATGCGACAGAAAATGAAGTCGAGTCAGCCCTCACTCGGCTAGAAGCGCTTTCTTGTTGGCCAAAGAATTTCGATGGCAGTCATCGCGCATTAGCTCGATTAAAAGACACCACCAGCCAACTAATTGGTCGGTTTGTGCAATCAGCTGAAATTGAAACTCGTAAAGTCCATGGATCTGGGCCACTTACACGTTACAGCGCAGACCTGGAAATCCCGCGTGATCAGATCATTGAAGTTGATTTTCTAAAGGCAGTTGCCGGTCACTACTTAATCAACGCTGCTGCCTCACAAGAGCGCTATGCCAAGCAGCAAACACTTATCGGTGAACTCGTTGAAGCGTTATTTGAGGCTGGCCCTAAGTACTTAGATTCAGTCTTTTTGGATGACTGGCAGATCGCAGCAACTGAGCCTGAGAAACTGCGCGTGATTATTGATCAAGTTGCCGGTTTAACTGACCCTGGCGCATACGCTCTACATGCTCGTGTTTGCGTGACTGGATAGACTGGTTAAATCATGAGCGGTCGCATAAGAGATGAAGATGTCGCCTACGTTCGCGACCATGCGCCAATTGATGAAATCGTGGGCGATTATGTGCAACTCAAATCAGCCGGCGGTGGCCAGAAAAAAGGTTTATGTCCTTTCCATGATGAGAAATCTCCTTCGTTTCATGTAACTCCATCAAAAGGTTATTTCCATTGCTTTGGTTGCCAAACCGGCGGCGATGTAATTGCTTTTGTAATGAAGATGGATCATTTATCTTTTACCGAAACTATTGAACGTCTTGCCGATCGTATTGGGTACACATTGCGCTATGACGAAAACTCTTCGGGCACGTCAGCTCCAGCCGGGCAACGTTCACGATTAATTGCCGCAAATGCTGAAGCCGCCAAGTTTTATCAAGAGCAATTAAATAAATCAGAAGGTGCTGCATACGGTCGTGACCTAATGACTAAGCGCGGTTTTGATAAAGCAGCATGCGAACAATTCGGAGTTGGCTACGCCCCTAATGAATGGGATGCACTAACCAAACATTTGCGCGCACTTGGCTTCACCATTGATGAACTTGAAACTGCTGGCCTTTCTAAAATGGGCGAGCGCGGACCAATTGATCGATTCCGCAATCGTCTAACTTGGCCAATCAGAGATATTTCTGGTGATGTAGTTGGTTTTGGTGCCCGCAAGCTAGCAAGTGATGCCGAAGATCAAGGACCCAAGTATTTAAATACGCCTGAGACACCGATCTATAAGAAGAGCCAAGTTCTATATGGCTTAGATATGGCTAAGAAAGACATAGCTAAATCACGCCAAGCTGTAATAGTCGAGGGCTATACCGATGTAATGGCGGCACATTTAGCCGGTATTCCAACAGCGGTTGCAACATGTGGAACTGCTTTCGGCGCTGACCATATTCGAATTTTGCGCAGACTATTAATGGATGACGATGCTTTCCGCGGCGAAGTTATTTTTACTTTTGATGGCGATGCAGCTGGGCAAAAGGCAGCCCTTCGTGCCTTTAGCGATGATCAGAAATTTGTAACGCAAACATATGTGGCAGTTGAACCCGATGGTTTAGATCCAGCCGAGCTACGGCAACATAAAGGTGATTTAGCGCTGCGTGACTTGATCGCTAAACGAGTACCACTTTTTGAGTTCGCCATTAGAGCAGAACTTGCAAAACATAAATTGGAATCTGCCGAAGGTCGCGTTAATGCTTTAAATGCTGCCGCGCCACTAGTTGCCCAGATTCGCGATAAATCATTGCGTCCCGAATACACCAGATTGCTAGCAGGTTGGATTGGGTTAGAGACAGATGTAGTTAGCAAAGCGGTAGCGCGAGGTTTCAAGACAACTGTTTCGAATAGTGCTGAGGCTAGTACTGAAGAAGTTCCAGAACAAAACTGGCGGCCAGATCCCAGTGATCCACGGTTGATGCTGGAACGCGAAGTCTTAAAAGCAAAAGTGCAGATGCCCGAACTGGCAAGTGGTTGGTCAACAATTGAGGCCGAGGCATTTACCCATCCGGCATATAAAGAATTG
>JBEINS010000110.1:0-3864 GCA_040377985.1 Candidatus Planktophila sp.
AAAATATCTTCGAAGTTACCAAGCAAGGTTTTGCTTACTTCGAAAAGACTTTCGGTCTGGCATATCCATTCGGTAAGTACGACCAAATCGCAGTTGCTGAATACAACTGGGGCGCTATGGAAAACGTTGGCTGCGTAACTTTCCACGAAGATGTTTTGATTTTCCGGAGCAAGGTAACCGAGCGCAACTACGTAAGCCGCGCTTCGACTATCCATCACGAGATGGCACATATGTGGTTCGGCGATCTAGTCACCATGGCATGGTGGGAAGATCTGTGGCTTAACGAATCCTTCGCTGAATGGGCTTCATACATGGCCGTTAGTGAATCAACTAAGTGGACTCATGCTTGGACAGAATTTAATTCAAGCCGCAAAAACTGGGCATACCTCCAAGATCAACTCTCTTCTACTCACCCAATTGCAGTTGCAATGGAAGATCTCGATGCCGTGCGCACGAACTTTGACGGTATTTCATATGCAAAAGGCGCTTCAGTTCTGCAGCAGTTAGTTGCTCACATTGGTCGCGATAATTTCATCGCAGCTCTTCGTAAGTACTTTGCTAAGCATGCCTACCAGAACACCACCCTTAGTGATCTAATCGTCCAGCTTGAAGCTGCCAGCGGCCGCGACTTAACTGAGTGGGTTCGTACGTGGTTGCGCACAGCAGGGGTTAATACGTTAAGCCCGGTGCTTGAAATCGAAGGCGATGTATATAAGTCGGTCAAGGTTAAGCAACTCGCACCAACCATGCCGGTTGGTTCCACTGAACTTCGCCCACACCGCCTAAAAGTTGGTCTTTACGACATCAATGGCGACAAGCTTTCACGTCGCAAAAACGTTGAACTAGATATTGCAGGTGCACTTACCGAAGTTACTGAACTAGCTGGCGAAAAAACTGCTGACTTAGTTCTAATAAATGATGGCGATCAGACTTATGCCAAGTTGCGCTTCGATGATCGCTCAATTGCAACTATGAAATCTCACCTTGGAAAGCTAGATGATTCGCTCTCCCGCGGATTAATTTGGGCATCGCTTTGGGATTCAACTCGTGATGGCGAGCTGGCAGCTAGTGATTATGTAACTATCGCACTTAACGCACTGGCTGGTGAGACTGATATTGCAACAGTGACCATGACTGTTATGCAGATCGATGGAGCTATTTGGTCATATGCCTGCGATGCCAATCGCGAGAAATTGCGCGAACAAGCAGCTAACGCACTTGAGAAGTTCTTAGATAGCGCAGCACCTGGTAGCGATCATCAACTGCAATATGCCAAATCATTTGCCGACTTTGCCTACACCCCAGCTCAATTTGAAAAGATCAAAGCAATTCTTAGCGGCTCAATTAGCGGACTAACTGTTGATGCCGATCTGCGCTGGTTTGTATTTACCTGTGGTGTAAAGCGCGGAATCTTTACCGCAGCCGATATCGAAGCTGAGGCGGCAAAAGATATGACAGCACACGGAAAGCAATATGCAGCCCTGGCTCATGCTGCTCTTCCAAACGCAGATGTTAAAGCTGCTGCCTTTAAATCAGTTACTGTCGATAACTTATCAAACACCATCCACGCCTACACGTGTCGTGGCTTTAACTTGGCAATTCATCGCGAACTATTGGTGCCATTCGTTGATAAGTACTTTGACTCAATTCTGGAAGTTTGGCAGACCAAGGGTTATGAAATTGCTGAGGCCACTGCGACACTGCTCTTCCCACGTTGGGTAATTAGCGAAGATACAGTTAAGAAAGCTGAGCACTGGCTAGATGTAACCGGCAAGGATGCATCTCACGCAATGCGCCGCACAGTTGCTGAAGGACGAGACGCGATGACTCGTGCGCTGAAAGCACGAGCAGCCGATAAGTAATATCTATTCGATGTGAGTTAAGACCGAGTCTTTTGACTCGGTCTTTTCTTTGCGCTCACCAGTTGTTGCATAAACAACTACTGAGATAAATAGAAATAGAGCAACTGGAGCGCCGACGAAATAAAGAGCGGTCTGTGCTGCGCTTAGTGATTCACCGGCCACGGTGCCATCTTCTGGCGCCATATTGAATTTGGTAGCAGCTTGAATAATTTGAATCATCATGGGTGTAAGTGTAATTGACTTAAGCAGTAGCTGCTGACGCACCAAATGGTTCTAGGTATGGCAGCCAACGATTTTCGGTTCTGCCAGTGCCCAGAATTCGCCAAGCAGCACCGACTGGTTCGCGCGGAAGTGATCTAAGTCGCCAACCTAATTCTTTAAGTGGTTTATCAGCCTTGGCATGATTACAGCGATGGCAAGCAGCAACGACATTTTCCCAATTGTGTCCGCCGCCGCGAGAGCGAGGAATTACGTGATCAATTGAAGTTGCCGCGTTGCCACAGTAAACACAACGACCGCCATCACGGGCAAAAATTGCTCGCCTAGAAAGTGGAACGGCGTGACGATATGGAATTCGGACAAATTTATTTAATCTAATTACCGATGGCAGTGAAACTTGGCCAGTTGCATAATGAAGTACGACGCCAGAATCTTCGACCATAGTTGCACGTTGATTCAAAACTAAAATGAGCGCGCGACGATCTGACACAACACCTAACGGTTCGTAGGTAGCGTTTAGAATTAGTGTTCGCGACATGATCGCTCCCCGATCGAAGCGCGTGGCTCGCGCCGATTGCCATATCTTGCCTCAAAAGTTCTACGAAAGAGCGGATTTCTAGCGTCTTTTGGGTTAAGAATTCGTTAGAGTCAGGCTCATTATGAACATGACCCTGCAAGAGGCAATCGACTGGTTTAGTGGTGCCCCCATTGCGCATCCTGCTGGTTCTGCTAATTGCTAGCGCAACCCAATACTTTGGCAAGCGAGCCATAACCCGCGCCATGAATCGGCTGGCAACTGCCGACTTACGCCCTGGACTTCGAGGTGTGGGTACTCGTCAAAAAGAGCGGGCAAAGACAACTGGCACAGTTCTGAGCAGCACCTTGAATTCAGTTATTTGGCTGATTGCTTTTGCCACAGTGCTGGGTGAGTTCGGATTTAACTTAGGCCCATTTATTGCCTCTGCCGGTGTTATTGGTGTGGCCTTGGGTCTTGGCGCGCAAACAATAGTGCGCGATGTGCTCTCTGGAATCTTTATGTTAGTTGAAGATCAATATGGTGTCGGCGATACCGTTGAAGTTCTAGAAATTAAAGGTGTGGTTGAAAAAGTTGGACTGCGTATTACAACTGTACGCGATAGCAATGGCACTCTTTGGTACCTGCGTAATGGCGAAATTCTTAAAGTTGGAAACTCAAGTCAATCTGCTTGATTAACTAAACCAGCAGCTGCCATTTCTAAATAACCCCACAAGGTTTCTTTGTGCGCAGCATCAATTTCAACCCCATCAACAGCTTTGCGCATTGCGTTGATCCAGGCATCATGAGCCGCGCGGTCAATATGAAAACCAGCATGGCGCATTCTTAATCGTGGGTGTCCGCGTTCTTCGGAATAAGTAGTTGGCCCACCCCAATATTGTTCTAAGAACATTTGTAATCTCTCAGCAGCACCCTTCATATCTGAATCTGGATACATCGGTCGCAAGATTGGATCCGTTGCAACGTGTGCGTAGAACTGTGAAACTAAATCGGCAAAGAAAGCTTGCCCGCCAACTTCATCGTAGAAACTCAATTAACTCGCAACCAGACTGCAGTATCGGTTGGCAACTTATCGCCAGTTAATGGACCACTTGAAAGTAATACTTCAGCCCCTGCGGGTAATGAAATCTCTTTGCCAAAGTTCACATAGCAAGTGAAGTTTCCAGGCCGGTTAAATGCAATAACTTCATCGTTTACTTCAAGCCAAGTCATTGGTCCATCACCTAAACCAGCTTCAGCCTTACGAAT
>JBEINS010000024.1:0-9248 GCA_040377985.1 Candidatus Planktophila sp.
GAAAAAGCTGAAGCACTAAATCAACAAGCACTAGTGCGGATCAATGAAATTATTGATGAATACAACTTGCCTGCACACACCGTTGGTTTTGGCGTAAAGGGCTGTATTACTTGGTCTACAACACCGGTACGTAACTATCGTGATTACAAAGCAACTGATTTCCAAGTAGCTGAACTCTCTTGGTTATGGTCGCTTAACCGCGGAATCATCACACCTCCGGGACTTGATGAGCAATGGTTGATTTCTCTGGCACATGGCCAAACAGAAATTGATCTTTTGGTTGAAGATTTTAGATCTTTAGCTAAAGCGCTGCGCGACTAAATCTTTCCGCGCACGAACTTTTTGAAGTTACGAAGGCCATTGGTCTTGCCATAATTCTTAAAGTAGAACGCTGCTCGCACAATTGGCGCCCACGATCCAAATACCCGCTGGAATACCTGTGCTCTCGCTAAGAGATCCCGCTCAGTACCCCAAAGACTGCCTGAGCTATCTTTCGGGTGGATTGCAATTGTGATTGGCAGGAACATCGCAGTTCCACCTTTATTTAGTAAATCGGTAATAAAGATGTATTCATCACCAATGTAGTTACTTACGCCAGCACCAAACTTTTCATCAAAGTAAACATCTTTGGCTTTTATGCTCTCGACGCGGACAATCATTTCGTAAGTGGCTGCTTTTGCCGAGTTGAATTTGGTTAATTGAACTTTCTTCTTCGAATATCTCTTACGTAGCGCCCCGGTTGTATCAATTGCTTGGGCTAATACCAAGTCACATTCCGGATTCTCTTCTAAATAAGCAACAGCTAACTTAACGCCCCGGTCCAGAAAAACAATTTCATCATCGGCGAACAGCAAGTATTTGGTTTCAGCGCTTCGAAGTACGGTATTTCGGCTCTTTGCAACGCCGAGTTCAGGCGACTTGATTGAATCAAATTTAAAGTTAGTAGGTAACGGTTCAGTCGAATTATGCGGATCTTGAATAGAGATAAAGACCTTATGCGGGACGCTTACACGTGGTGGCTCAATATTATTAATTCGATCAGAAAGTGTAGAAAACCCAATAGTTAATAGTTCATTACTCACTGTGGGTACGTGCCCTTGCAAATCGCATTAAGCCAGTCGAAATTCCAGAAAGATTTGAATTCTGCATGCGCAGGCCGAAGAACAAAACAACCGTATTAGATGCGTTGATATCTCCAATGTAATTAAAGTAGAAAAGGGCACCCAACATAAAAATCATGGCGATTCCGGATAACAAGATACCTATCTCGCCAGATTTAATTCGAGTACCGACTCTAATCACGTTAGCAACCGGTGTCTTATTCTTCTTTGCCTCAACAAAACCACGCTGTGCTTCGATTTGTTTCTTAAACAACCGCCCAATAACTTCGAGCACAATCACGATCATTACTAGATTAATCAGAGCAAAAATCCAATTTATGTATAGGAAGAAAGCCAGAACAACTCCCATTTGGGTCAAAGTGCTCGAGATATGGGTTAACTCAAAAGCTAGTGACCAGCGCCAGTTATCTTTTGCCATGCTTAATTCAGCATCAGTTGCTTTAAAGGCTTTATCAAATACGCGCAGGCGGTAAATACGTTGGGCAAACTGACCAGCTCTGGTGAATCCATAAAAAATGAAGAAGCCACCTATCAGCAAGAAGAGTGTTGATTTAGCTAACTCATCTTCATTTAAAATAATTTGAGTAAAGAGTTTGGCAACTAGTAGCTCAGATACTGAAATAAAAGCGGCGATCAGGATTAAGCTGATCAAAATTAGTCGGTATTTTGAGGTTGGGAAAAGCTCGAGAAGACTCTTGCGCAAATTCCACAAGATAACTTTCATGGCAGTCCCTTATCCGAACATAGATTAAGGACAAATTTATCGTATCTGGCTAGTTATTACGCAGCTTTGCAGACGTAGTGATCGCCAAAATATGCCCAGCAGTTACAAATAGCGCAATTATCAAAGCAATTTGCAATGAAATCGCAAAAGATCCAAAGATTGCTACATACATCGTGAATTCAACTGAATGGAAGATGCGATGAGCGGGCAAGAAATTGAAGGCTTTGCGTGCTAACCGAAGCAGACCTTTGCGTGGCAAATTAACGCCTTTGGCATCTTCTAACTTAGGCAAACCAGAGAATGCGCGTGCGACATGAACTGCATCGTTTAGCGCTTTATTAATAATAATTAGCACAGCGAGCAACGCGCCTAAGTATGGGTAAATGCTTGAAGTGATTGGCTGGTTTGGCCAGTCTGCTAAACGCAAACCAAAACAAATCGGAATCAAACTTTCGGCACCATAGTGACCGAGTTTGTCTAGGAAAATACCCATCGGTGACTTGGTGTTACGCCATCTAGCGACTTCACCATCGCAGCAATCAATCAACATTTGTTTATGACTTAAAACTAAAGCTAATGCGATTCCTAGCCAACCTTGGATCAAAAGTGCTGGACCAATTAAAGCTCCAGTTAAAATCATCAGCCAAGTAACACCATTTGCGGTGATTGGCGTACGTAACAATATGCGAGTTACATATGGTGAAATTTTCCGCAGATATAAATCGGCAATCCAGTGTTCAGCATTTGAACGACCAGTAACTGAAGGAGGTTGCGATACTTCGCGAATCTGAGCAATTGTTGGTCTTGCTGGACGTTGTTCCATTTATTTACTCCGAGCCTTATGTCCGGCTACCCATTGGATAGATGAAACGAGAAAGAAGAGCAAGCTGAAATACCAAACTAGCGGAACGATTGACCAACCGAGAGCCAAAAAGATTCCAAGTAGTGCAACTCGGCCCAGAATAAATCCACCGGCAATCGCTAACCACTTTGGTTTACGTTCACCTTGGAGTGCACGATAGAGATTGTCGTAATGTCCGTAAAGGATGGCAAATAACAATAAAAAGGTAGCTGGTCGATTTAGATCTGTAGCCACAACTGCCCAGATAAATACGGCCCCTTCAATTGCGCGCAAGATAGAAGGTTCTAACCAATCAAAACGATTAGTTGAGTTCTCATTCTTAAAGAAATCTAATTGATCATCAATCAAGTTCTTATCTACGCGCATCTTCGGCCAGGTTCGAGATTTTCGTACACGTGAGCGAAAGATTAAAACAATCGAGATGAGCGCCAAAATAGGCATTATGGTGAAGGTAAATGCTGCTCCGCCGATAATCGAAGCTGCACTAATAACTAACCAGCGTTCACCAATCGGGAACTGAACTGCTTTCTTTGACCAATATTCAAATCTGGATTTCTTTACTTTATCGACAGGCACGAATCCATCTGATGCTTGGTTAAAGTCAATGACCGGCAGATTAGTGCTGCGTACCTTATTTATACGGGCAAAGTTGTAATCAGACAAGTGACGAAACGTTTGGAAAACCATCATTAACATCGCGGGTATCCAAAGGTCGCTGCCATTCTTTGCTGCACCATATGCCAGGGCGAAAAAAACTAAATATTCTTTTATTCGATCTGTAATTGCATCTAACCAGGCACCTAATGCTGAGAACTGACGGGTGTATCGAGCCAGTTCGCCATCAACACAATCGATAATGATGCTGAGTTGTAACAATATGGCGCCGGCAAATATTGACCAAAAAGTTCCACGGCTAAATTCGTATGCCGAAAGCAAGCCAATTGCAAAAGATATTAGCGTCACTTGGTTTGGTGTCATCTTGAGGCGAACTGCAGCCCAAGTAAATAGCTTTGAGAACTTACGTAAGACAAAGACAGAGAAGAAGCCATCGTTGGCTCGGTTTGCCATCTTTAAGCGAAGTCGAGCAATATTTAAGTTATTAATTTCTTCTTGAACTTTAGCTTTAGCGTTTTCATCAGCGCTACGGATAAATGGAGCAGCTGTCAGTGAAGCTGGCGAAACAACAAGTGCGGCTCGAACTAACGCAACTAAAACTAAATCAAGTGCCTCGCCATAAGCTTCACTACTTTTAACTTCAGTCAAAGTTGCAATTATCGACTCTCGTTGATTCTGCGATAGTCGCAGGATTCCAACAAATGTGTTGTTTCCGCCCTCAAGATTGTGAAACTTAGAACTAGCGCCAGCCACCCGGTCACCCGTTACGCGAACATCGCCATGAAACATCGGTGCAACGAGTGCCGTTGTTGTGCCACGCGGGTAATCAGTCAGTAACTCCAAATGGGGCTTGGTAACGATTGCATTTTCATCGACCAGTAAGAGATCGGTATTGCTTTGACTAAAGATTTCAATGATTTCCGAGATCTTTGTGCTCTTATTAACTACAAGAGTCCGAAGATTTACGCTCACAACCTGTAATCTATCGTGTTGGGAGATGAATTTAAGACTATCTCGCTTTACAAGAAGAGGTAAAAATGGCGATTCAAGTTGTAATCCTGGCAGCAGGCATGGGCACTCGTTTGGGCAAGCCCTGGCCTAAGCCATTGACGCCACTTTCAGATGGTCGCTCGATTATGCAGCAACAGATGGAAAATGTTCACACCGTCTTCGGAGATAAAGCTCGCATAACCGTTGTGGTTGGCTTCAAACTTGAAATGATTATGGAAGCTCACCCAACAGCATCTTTTGTATATAACGAAGAATATGACCAAACCAATACTTCAAAGAGTTTGCTAAGAGCTCTTCGCGCCAGCCAAGAAAGTGGCGTGCTCTGGCTTAACGGTGATGTGGTCTTTGATCACAAAGTTCTTGAACGAGTTGCTGACCGAATAACAGCCGATAAATCCTTTGTTTGCGTAAATACATCGGCTACATCTGATGAAGAAGTGAAATATACCGTTGATACAAATGGTGACATTAAAGAACTTTCTAAGACAGTTAAGGACGCGCTCGGTGAAGCAGTTGGCATTAACTTTATTTCTAGTCACGAAAAAGCAGATGTGATTACACAGTTAGATGCATGTGGCGAACAAGATTATTTCGAGCGCGGTCTCGAATTAGCAATTGAAAAGCATGGTCTAAAAATGGAACCGATCGACATTTCTGATCTCTTTGCAGTTGAAGTTGATTTCCAAGATGATCTAGATCGTGCCAATAAAGGACTAAAGTGAGCGAACCATTAATACGTGCTCGAGGTTTAACCAAAACCTACGGTGACTTTGTTGCAGTAGATAGTATTGACTTCGATGTTGCTAAGGGCGAATCATTTGGCTTCTTAGGACCCAATGGTGCTGGCAAATCAACCACGATGCGCATTATTGGTGCCACGTCAGTTCGCACTTCTGGCACTTTAACAATTCTGGGTAAAGACCCTGAAGTAAATGGACCACAGATTCGTGCGCACTTAGGTGTCGTGCCGCAGCAAGATAACTTAGATAATGAATTAACGGTTTCCGAGAACATCTTTATCTATGGTCGCTACTTCGGTCTTTCCTCTAGTTTTATTAATAAGAAGATTCCTGAGCTTCTGGAATTCGCACAGCTGGAAGAGAAGAAAGACACAAAAGTTGAGGCTCTAAGCGGTGGCATGAAAAGACGCCTAACTATCGCTAGATCATTGGTAAGTGAGCCTGACATTTTGATGCTCGATGAACCAACTACAGGTTTAGATCCGCAAGCACGCCACATTCTCTGGGATCGTTTATTCCGCTTGAAAGAACAAGGTGTGACTTTACTTATTACAACTCACTACATGGACGAAGCTGAACAACTTTGCGATCGTTTAATTGTGATGGATAAAGGCAAGATCATGGCTGAAGATAGTCCAGCTCAGCTCATAAAGACTTACTCAACAAAGGAAGTGCTAGAAGTTCGCTTTGGCTCTGATCGCAATCAAGAAATGGTTGATGTACTTCGTCCACTTGCTGATCGCATTGAAGTTCTCCCTGATCGGATATTGCTATATGCCACAGATGGTGAACAGTTGCTTGAACAAATTGCTGCAAAAGGAATTCATCCAAATACTTCACTAGTACGACGCAGTTCATTAGAAGATGTATTCCTTCGCCTCACCGGACGTTCCTTGGTTGAGTGATGAGTACCAATATTCGCAAAGTCTCTAGATTTGGTTCATTTCATGTAGCTGAGGCGCGTATTCGCAACATGATTAAATGGGCTGGCATTATTTTATTTGCAGCCGTTGTCAATCCAGCGCTTTATCTGGTTTCAATTGGCATTGGTGTGGGTTCCTTGGTTGATGCCAACAATGGTGTCAATGGCGTTAGTTACTTAACTTTCTTAGCGCCTGCATTACTTGCAAGTGCAGCAATTCAAGGAAGCAGCGATGAAGTAATTTTCCCAGTTATGGATGGATTTAAATGGAACCGTACTTTCTTCGGTATGCGTTCTACGCCAATAACAGCTCGCCAAATTTCTTTGGGAGTCTTTCTCGCTGCAATGTTTCGCACAGTAGTTTCCGTTGTTATCTATTGGATCGTACTTTATTTCTTTGGTGCACTTGAGTCAGGTACTGCCTGGTTGGCTATGCCAGCAGCACTTTTGGCAGGAGCAGCAATGGGCGCAGTAATGCTGGCACTGGCGGCCAAGATCGAGAATGAGAATTTCTTCTTTACTCTGGTGGGGCGATTCGTCATGATCCCAATGTTTCTCTTCTCGGGCACCTTCTATCCACTCACCCAAATGCCTATTTTCTTACAGTTTTTTGGCTGGATTTCACCGCTTTGGCACGCTACTGAACTTGGTCGCTATCTGACTTATGACTACCCGTTGTCCGGGCTACAACTTTCCATACATATCTGTGTGCTAGCTAGCATGATCGTAATTGGGCTGTTCTTATCTGCCCGCATTTTCCATAAAAGGTTAGAGAAGTAAATGACATCTAATGCAGTGGCGTTATCTGAGCGCCGACTAGGCAAATTCGGAGATAAATACTTTGCTGGCCGGCCGCAACAAGTTCTGTTACGAAACTGGCTTTCGTTTAAGTCATCTGCCTGGATTGCCGTTGTCAGCGGTTTCTTAGAGCCAGTTCTATATCTACTCTCTTTTGGCTATGGCATCGGAGAACTGGTAGGCAACATCTCTACACCCGGTGGCGACATCTCCTACGCTGCTTATATTGCACCAGGTTTATTGGCAACAAGTGCCATGAATGGTGCAATGCTTGATTCAACCTGGAACGTGTTTTTTAAGTTAAATGAAAGTCGGCTATACAAAGCGATGTTGGCTACTTCGCTTGGACCACTAGATGTAGCACTTGGTGAAATAGCCTGGGCGCTAATGCGCGGTGGACTCTATGCAACTGCCTTTACGATAATTATTGCGGGACTCGGCTTAGTAACAAGTTGGTGGGCGATACTAGCGATACCAGCAGCCATTATTGTGGCATTTGGCTTTGCCTCATTTGGTATGGCAATTACCTCTTTCATGAAGTCACATCATCAAATGAACTTTTTCGAGATTTTCTTGCTACCAATGTTCTTGTTTTCTGGTGCTTTTTATCCACTAACCGTTTTCCCAGGTTGGGCACAAGCGATCATCAAAGCACTGCCGCTGCGACAAGCCATTGAATTAGTTACGCGAGCCATGAATGGTGAATTTGGAATCAACATTTTGGTCAACTTCACATATTTCTTAGTGATGATTTGCGTTGGTTTATTCTTCACGACTAAGCGTCTAAACGCTTTGTTTATGAAGTAAAACCCTTATAAATCAATGGTTTTAGAGCCAACTAGTTAGGTCTACTCCGCGCACAATCTGAACAACCAATAGGAATACCACAATACCGAGAATTCGGTATGCGATCTGGCCGTTCTTATCTGTGCGCCAACTCTTCTCTGGTGCTTTGGCAATCCAGCCCAGAATTGCAAAGAAGATTCCTGGGAAAGTTAGAACTACAAAACTCCATTTAAGGAATGTTTGTGGATTGGTGAATTGACCTTGTACCCAGTTAGCGAATACAAACCCAACAAATACCATGGCAACGATCTTGAATGCACCCTTTGGTATGAGCCAGTGAATATTTGGGAACTTAGGTAGCTTCTTGGCAAATGTCATATTCGCAATACTTGGGAAGACAAAGAGTGCTGTTCCCAGAATTAGCTGGATATTGAAACCTACAAAAGGTGTTGCCAACATAATGAAGATAAAGGTTTTGATCATCAGAGAAACAATCTTCTGATACTGATCAGGATCCTGTAGTTGAGCAGTCACAGCTTGCAAACGCACTGGATAGTGGTAAGTAGATACATCTTCTAGTGCGATACGAGCGCCAACTAATACGGCAGACCAGATTGCAATTGTGGTTGCTTGATAAGTAATTGCCAGCTGCACTGAAGCTAGTCCATTTAGCGCATTAACCATCTTTTCGACGGCCCAGCCAGTTAGCAGAATTGCTAGTGCGTAGTCAGTGATTCGTTCCCAGCCCTCTTCACCGTTACTTACTAGTCTGCGCAATGGACGCACCGCGCTTGCTAGTAACGCTGGTGCAAAGAAGATAACCATTAAACCAGCCACGGTTAAGAGTTCGTGACGACTTCCCATGTGGCCAGTGATGAATACGCCAAGGAAGAAGATGGCAGCTGCCGTAAAGCCGGCGAAAGCATCGAGAATTCCAACGACCACAATTGCCAAAATGATTCCAAGTGCAGGAGCCATCGCTTGAGCACCAACATTTATTAGTGCTGCAAGCCCTAACAGCACGGCAATTGGATATAGGAATCCAGCAAATGAGCCCAAAATAGCCCGTAAATAGCTGCCATCAGCCAAGGTGCGAGCCAACAATGGTGAACGTCCTGATGCTTTATAGGCAGCAGTGACAAAGAGATAATCACTCTCGTCGGTAAATGGATTTTGCCATGTTCTTGATAGATCGCCTCGACCAGGATCACGTTGAATTAACGCTAACTTTCCAGAATCAACTGAGGCGAGATCTTCCTGTTCCTTATCTTCACCTTCTGGCTGATCTTCGCTCTCTCTGCTTTTCTTTTCTCTAGCAGAGCCCGCAACAGTTAAAGCAGCAAGGGCGGCGAATGCAGCAACTTGTAAATCTTTAGATTTTTCAGGTTCCTGTGCCGGACTATAAGCGGGAAGCTCTTCTCGCTCTTTGATTTTCATTAAATCTTCATACGCCCAGAGCTCAGTGACATCAGGACATTTGTTATCCCATCGAACTTCGCCAGATAAATTCTTACAGAAAACAATCTCTTGTGTGCTTAGTGTTCCGCCGTCATCATAAACTTCAATTTCAACTGAGTGAAATCCTGGTGGAACATCATTAGGAATCTCAATATCTAGCTCTTCTGCTTCTGCAGCTGTTATTCGATCAATGATCACATTATCCGCAGAC
>JBEINS010000059.1:0-6181 GCA_040377985.1 Candidatus Planktophila sp.
ATAATTGCGTGGCTCTAAGAACACGCGATATAAACCTGCTACGGCTATGTTGCCCTTTACGGTGCGGTGATCCGAAGTTCCGATGTTGACCCAATTCTTACCAGCCTCACGTACTAAGTAAGTTACTTGGTTGTATTCATCGCCCTTTACAGTCGAACTTATCTCTAGCAAGTAATCCATTGCAAAATCAGATCTTGGTGCATTAAGAGTTACTGCCGGAGCTAGCTTGGCTTTGAACTTTGTTGCAGCTTTAAGAACGACATAATTGGTTGGGCCAACTTTCACGGTTAATTTAGCACCGGCTGCCGATGTGGAGATTGCAGTTCCGAGTATTGGTGTCCACTTTGAGCCACTGGTACTTACATTAAACTTTACTTCTTGTGCAGTCTCTCCAGAGTTAAATACAACTGCATATTCTTGACCATTTAGATAGCGAGTAATTGCGAATACTTCACTGTTATTAAAGCGAATCTGTTGCGTGCCTGAGCGAAGCGCAGCATTAGCTTTAATGATCGCCTGCATTGAGGTGATCTGATCTTCGAGTGGATTTCTAACATCAAAAGCACTGCGGTTGCCGATTGGGTCTGACCCAATGCGCTTTTCATCTTGCCAGTATGAAACCTGTGTAGGGAACATGTCTTGGCGCGCTGCCTTATCGCCACCGCTGCCAGTCATTCCTTTTTCGTCGCCGTAATAAAGGGCTGGGCCGCCACGTAACAAGAATAGAAGTGCATTTGCTAACTTAGATTTGGCAAGCGCATCTGCCTCGTTACTTGCGGCGCTATCGATAAACATTCCGATTCGACCCATATCGTGGTTACCAAGGAAAGTAGTTAAGCCATATGCCGATGTTGTTGAAGTCGTATAGAGATCATCAGCGTTAAATAGTTCAACTAACTTTTCAGCGCCACGGCCATTGGTTACATACGCTGTCACATTGCTTTGGAAGGCAAAGTCAAGGACACCAGGAAAGGTTTGATCGCGAACAAACTGCGCAGTAGTCAATGGATTTGAGTCAAAAATTTCCCCATAAATTGGGAAATCAGTTTTTCCAGCAGCTTTGGCAGCTTTTAGAATTGCTGGAATAAATGCTCGCCAAAATTCTGGATTCACATGTTTGGCAGTATCGATGCGATAACCATCGATACCGAACTTCGTTATCCAATTGCTCCAAACTTCTATCCAGCCTTTAACCACTTCAGGCTTTTGGGTAAATACATCATCTAAACCGATGAAGTCGCCATCTAGAACTGAGGTACCTGACCAATTTGAATCGCCACGGTTGTGATAATTAGTTAGGTCATTTAGAAATGCTGGTTTCTTAATATTTGCGTTGACTGCATCAACTGATGGTTTCTTAGCAAAGGACACATTGGCATCTAGCTTTGGAAAAGTATCTTTTCCAGCAAACAGAGCTGGATCAAATGGTTTTC
The DNA here is from genome assembly GCA_040377985.1 of Candidatus Planktophila sp. Lineage (GTDB taxonomy): Bacteria > Actinomycetota > Actinomycetes > Nanopelagicales > Nanopelagicaceae > Planktophila. The sequence continues at coordinate 1,434 of JBEINS010000059.1, forward strand.
CGGCAGCATCTAAATAAGGTGCGCTCTTATGGCTCACGTAGGCGTTGTTATCGGAATACTGGATTACATCGGCGGTGTGATTAACCACGATATCAATAATGACTTTCATGCCAATCGCGTGAGCTTTTACAACCAGCTCCTTAAAGTCATATTCGCTACCTAGATACGGATCAACCGTTGTGAAATCTAAGCCCCAATAGCCGTGATAAGCCGCTGAATTTCCTTGCATAGTTTGTTGCTTAACCGGTGGCGTGACCCAAATAGAGGTAAAGCCCAACTTTTTCAGGCGATCGAGGCTATTTGTTATGCCTTTGAAATCGCCACCATGGAACATGCCGTAATTAGTTGGGTCAAATCCGCTGTCATATGAACCTGCTTTAAGACCACCATTGTCATTAGTCGTGTCGCCATTTGCATAGCGATCGGTCATAACAAAGTAAGCAGATTCGTCGCTCTGCGCACCGCGCGCGATATTTGTTGCTAGCGCTGCGATGTTTTGAGCAGCCGAACTTCCGGCAGCCGAAATCCCCAGCGTTGCAATAGTGAATAGAGCGATAAATTTTTTCATTAAGCAACTTCCCAAATACCGGCGAGGCCATTCTTAGACTTCAATTTTAAGCGAGAACCGCTAGCTGCTGGTCCAAAATGAGTACCAATAATTGAGTAACCAAATTTGCTTAGATCAATATCAACTTTAGTTTTATCTCGTGCAACTAGAATCAAAAGATTCTGATCAGTTGCTTCGCGTAAGAAAAGTAGGTGGTCATCTTGCACATCAATCCAACGCAAGCCACCTTCGATAAGTGCAGGCGCGGTCCGACGAAGTTTTACAAGTTCTTTAACCGAATTTAAGAAATTGTGATCCCAATTTTGCGCATCATCCCAAGTCATCGTGCGACGGCCATCTTCGCCCCAGGCGCCCTCAAGCCCGATTTCATCGCCAGCATAAATTGATGGCACGCCTGGATAAGTCAGCAATAGACCCATGGCTGCCATGTGCTTCTCTTTGTCGCCACCGACAACATTGCGCATGCGAGCTGTGTCGTGAGAATCAAGAAGTGTCATACTGTCGATCAAGTTGCGCCATGGAATTGAAGAGTTAAACACAGTCATTGCTTTAACAAATTGCGCACCAGTTGTTTTAGGCATCGCAATTGGTAAACCGTGGAATCCACCTGTCTCAAGATTTGGGTTGTGATTAAACCAAGCCCAAAGTGGTCGCATGAATCCGTTGTAATTCATTGTGCCATCCCAGCCAGTGCCATTTAAATCAGTCGGCCACATATCGGCGTTCTCTGCGACTAACCAAGTATTTGGCTTCATATTGTTCATCGCAGTGCGGATATCACGCATAACTTCATCGTGCATATCGGCCTCACGATAGCGGCCAGTTTGGTTGCCTACATCGATGCGCCAGCCATCTAGGTCATATTTAGGTGAGAGCCACTTTTGAATAACTGAATTCTTTGCTTGATAGAACCGCTTTCGTAACTCGGCTGATGCAAAATTAAGTTTGGGCATCTGCTTTACGGCATAGAACGTTGCATAACCAAATGGAGTTTTCTTATCCCAGTAGAAGAACTTGTTCTCCTTTGAACTCTTGCTCTTTTGGCCAGTTAAGAACCAAGGATGTTCATTACTGCAGTGATTCGTTGTTATGTCACCCAGTACTTTGATCTTTGCTTTCTTGGCAGCTTTCATAAATTCGAAGAAAGCCTTATCACCACCTAGCAGTGGATCAATTTTATCGAAGGATGTTGCGTCGTAACGGTGATTTGATTTCGATGGGAAAAATGGTGTGAAATAAATTCCGTTAGCACCTAAATCGATAACGTGATCTAAATGCGCTGTGATTCCTTCAAAGTCGCCGCCAAAAAGCTCGATACCGGTAGCTGGTCCATGACCATGAGGTAGCGCATTCCATTCCATTGGTAGTGCCCATTCAGGTGCTGGGCGTTCTACGCCTTTGGCAAAACGATCTGGGAAAATTTGATAGAAGACTGAGCTCTTTAGCCATGTTGTTGTGCGAGGGCGAGCGATAATTCGGAAATCTTCATTGGTGTGAACATCGTGGCCAAATAAACCTGAAGCGTTTAACCATTCGTACTTGCCTGCACGCGTGAATAGAAAACGATATTGAACGTCGTAGTTCTTAACCGGAATCTTGGCCGACCACCAAGACTCAACTTCGCCATCGCTCTCTTTGGTCAGCTTGGCCACAGTTGATTCGCTATCCATGTAATAACGAACTAACCCAACATCGAAGGTGTAGGTATTTGGTACGCGCACTCGAAGCGTTACCTCTGAACCTATTTTTGGCGCATCCGAACTTAGATAAAGTTCAGAACCGTCATGGTGAGGTTTTAGATGGGCATCGTTGAAGGTCATTTCTTCCCCTTGTATTTCGCGGTACCTGGCAGGTTGAGCCTAAAAGTACCTGTTTGCCCGCGCTTTTTTCCTCTTAAAAAGGTGCGCTGGTCAGGCTCTAATTGTGACTGTATGACCGCCATGTAACAGCGTTTTATTACAACGATTTCGATACAAATCCCGTTATGGCTAGAACCGCCGATTATCGGCTTATAAACTCTGCCCAATCCCTAACGGGTTTGATCATCCCTCTAAATATAGTTAGAAAGGCAAACAATGATTCTACGTAAGCGTAGCCTTGCAACTGCAGCAGTTCTTGCTGTAGCAGTTTCAGGTGCAATTGTTGCTCCTTCAAACGCAGCAGTAACAGCCGCCAACACAGTAACAATTTGGGTAGGCGTTGCAGATGCAACTAAGGACCAACAGACTCCAATTATTAAGACATGGGCAAAGACCCAAGGCATCAATGTAAACGTGGTTTACAACAAGGGCCGTGCAGATTTCATTAAGGCTGTTCCAGAAGGAAAAGGCCCAGACCTAATGGTTGGCGCACACGACTGGACCGGACAGCTTGTTTCTTCAGGAACAGTTGCACCAATCGTGGTTGGTTCGCTAAATACTAAGTTCTCTAAGGAAATGAAGTCAGGTTTCACTGTTGGTGGCAAGCTTTACGGAATGCCTATCTACACTGAAAACATCGCACTTGTTTACAACAAGAGCAAGGCAAAAGATCCAAAGGGCATGACATGGGAGCAACTACTTGCTTCAACACGTGGCGTAACTCTTCCATTCACACGCGGTGGAACAGGTAACGATCCATATCACATGTCAGCAATTGCAACTTCATTCGGTATCTCAATGTTCACACGTACCAACAGCGGTTGGTCAACAACTGTTGGTTACACAGGTTCAGCTGCTGATAAGTATGCTGCTTGGTTAGCAACAAACGGACCTAAGTTCGTTGACGGTGGCTGGGATCAAATGGTTTGTAATATCCAAAACGGTGGATACGGAATCACCGGTCCATGGATCATGGGATCACTTAAGTCAAAGTCTTCAACTAAGTTGATCATGCCTGATGGATCAAAGCAGGATTGCACAGGCGCAGCTATGACAGCTGACGAAATCGGCGTTGCTTCATTCCCATCAGCTGGTGGCAAGGTTGCACGTCAGTTCTCAGGTCAATACGGATACTGGCAGTCAGTTAAGGTTGCTGGCGCAAAGAACGCTGTTAACGTAGGAAAGGTTCTACGTTTCGTTGGTTCCGCTGACTTCCAGTCACAATTCGCAAACATCAAGGGTGCAGAACGTATTCCTGCTAACTCAGATGCTCTTTCAAAGCTAGATGACAAGCAACTTGCTGCATTCGGTGCTGCTGGTCAAAATGCATATCCAATGCCTTCATACGCATTCATGGATAGCGTTTGGTCAAAGATCGGCGCAGCCGAGAAGGCCCTTGCTGAAGGAAAGGTTGCCGCAGGCGACATTTCTGGATACCTGGATAAGGCAATGAAGGCTCTTCAGAGCACAATTGACGGTGCTTAATTAGCTTCAATTCACTAGAAATAGTGGGTTAGGGGTTCGAGGCCAGTAATGGTTTCGAACCCCTAACTTTTCTAGAAAAAAAGTTTTAGAATAATCAAATAATTGATGTACCCCAAAGATTTTTTGAAGGAGCAATCTGCCCATGAGAACGCGAAATAAGAATTTCGAACTTCACTCTGGTGGTACTCCGAGTTTGCGTGGCACATTAGCCAAAATCTTTATTCTTGGCATAGTTGATGCCGGTGTTGGTTTCGTTTTGATGATTTTGATCGGCAAAGAAAAATATGGCTTAGCTATCTTCTTTGGAGCAGTTACGGTCGTTGTTAACTGGATTTATTTACGCCGAGGCGGACTCCCAGCCAAGTATTTAACGCCCGGAGTTCTCTTACTACTCGCTTTCCAAGTTTATGTAGTTATTTTTAGTGGATACATTTCATTTACCAACTATGGCGATGCACACAATGGCAGTTATACCGAAGCGCTAGATGCAATTCAGCAAGCGGCAGTTGAACCAGTTGAAGGAGCATCTGAATACGAAATTAAGGTTGTGCGCTCAGATGACGGAGCAGTGCAATTCCTCGCATTTGATTTAGCCACCAACAAGACATTTATGGGTGGTGAGAATTATTCGAAGCATCCATGGCGTGAGGTAACTGCAGCCGATGGATTAGTCACCGATGAATCGGGCTATCCAGCCTCACTTGAGGGAGTTACTTTTTTAACAGATGATGAAATCACGGAAATCGATCCTGGAGTTACTACGCTAAAGATTCCACTCGGGCCAGATCTAGGTAAAGATGGCTTTATCGCCACAGCTGATGCTTTCTTCGCTCAGC
>JBEINS010000174.1:0-2288 GCA_040377985.1 Candidatus Planktophila sp.
AGCCCGTCACTAGAAATAGTGGCGGGCTTTCTTTTTTTTTGCATGACCGGTCACAAGTGCAAACTCAAAAGAATAAAAAGTAAAAACGATAGTCAATTGTTCAAGCGCTCTGAGATAATCACTTTATGAAAACGATCAGAATCGCGCGTCCTTCACAACAAGTGTTTGTTAGATTCTCGATATTGATTCTGACTTTAACTCTTACGGCATTTTTTCTGCCGCATTCTCCCTCAGTAGCTGCAGATACAAAGACGCGAACACCTCGATCTTTAAGTGAAATTCCACGTCCTTCCGAACTCGCACTCGGACTAGCCCAAATCCAATACAGAGGCTATTTCGCAGATGACACTAACTGGTTCTCAAATGAAAGATACGGATCTTCATTAATCCTTAATACAACGGTAGGGGCTACAGGAATACCTGACTTTGATTGGTACTCAAATCCGGCCGATTGGAATAAAGTTGAAAAAAGTTCATGGTCATGGACGGGACATTTTATTCCTGATGTCACAGGTGAGTGGCTATTCGAAATTACTTCTGATGATGCTAGCTATCTGTGGCTTGGGGACGATGCCGTTCTCAATTACCAAAGCAACCCCGCCACTGCGCTGATTAACGTTGGCGGTATTCACACCGCAAAAACAGTTTCTCAGAAGATTACCCTCGTCAAAGATCAGATTTATCCTCTCCGAATCCAATATGGAAATAATGGTCAAGCTGCGGTCTTTAAATTTAGGTTTATGCCCCCTGGAATAACGCAATGGCAGAGCGATTTTTCCACACTTCTTTGGCGAGCTTCTTACGGGTCTTCTTCGAAAGCGTGCACAAACTTCGGCTTGTCTTACTCTTTAGCTCTTGAACTTGGTTATGGAGATCAGGGTTTAGCAGAATTTTGTAGGAGTAATGGTGCAGGTTCGGACTTTAAGCACAATTGGATTAACAAAGCAGTTAAGGCCAAGCCCCAAGTCCCTGCTATCAAGAATTTAACGATGACCACTAGTGGCCTTGTCATTGAAGTCGCGCTAGGTAGCGTTCCAGTCTCCAGCGTGTATTTGCTTTCTCCAGTGCTAGGTTTCTCAAATACAGCAAAACTGATCGGTAAAATTTCAAATAACACGGCTACTTTTTTGGTACCGACCGCAAAGTTAAAGAAGCTCACTGAAGTTGATTTCAATATCTTCTCTTCCAACTCAAACGGTACGACTTCCACAAATCAGAAGGCGGTGCCAGTTCCAGTCAAGCCAGCAACTCCTGTTGCGAAACCAAGCGTCAAGCCAAAACCGCCAACATCTGCATCACTAATCTGTTCAAAGGGAGACAAGACGCGCTCTTTCGCCGGAACGGTCTGCCCGCCTGGTTGGACTAAGAAATCTTGACCCAGGTTGGATTACGCTTAAATGTGTAGTTGATAAGATTGTGCCATGACTGATCAATCTAAATTCCACGTTAGACGTCACGATGACCGCGAAGTCTTTGATAGAGATGCAGTGAATGCGCTTCTAGATAATCAATACGTCGCACACGTTGGATTTATTGATCCAGATGTAAATCTTCCCTTTGTAATCCCAATGGGATTTGCTCGCGATAACGATCGCATCCTTCTTCACGGCTCAACGGGATCTCGCATGATGATGGCAATTGCTACCGGCATCGATATTTGTGTCACCGTCACTCAACTCAATGCAATCGTTGTTGCACGCAGTGCCTTTAACTCTTCGATGAATTACGAGTCAGTGATGGTCTTTGGAAAGGCGCGAGTTTTGGCTGCGGGGGAGAAGGATCAAGCCCTAGAAGCGATCACTGAAAAGCTTGTTCCGGGGCTATGGAGTTATGGCCGCCCAATGACATCAAAAGAGGCAGCAGCCACCATGATCGTGGAGCTCACACTTGAGCGATTTTCGGCTAAATCGCGCTCGGGCGACCCGATTGATGAGGATTCTGACCTCGATCTACCGATCTGGGCAGGGATTCTTCCCCTTTCAACCCAGATTGGTCAGGCCCAGACCGCGGCCAACGCCAGCCATCTGCCGATTCCGCCCCATATCCACCCCTAGCCCTGCGACACGCCCGGGCCCGAATTTAGGGCAAAATCTGGGCCGATTTGGGCGAGTCGGAGTAAAAGGGCCGTTTTGACCTTTCGTATGCGGTGCCGATACCTTTCTCCTCTGCGCTTTTTAGCGCGCTTGGTGCTTGCCCCTGTTAAGAAATTAATGGATGCAAACGCGAATCGGGTGCAACACACCCGAGCGCGTGGGTCGGCGACTGAGCGTAAAAAAAGTTAATGCAGA
>JBEINS010000114.1:0-3655 GCA_040377985.1 Candidatus Planktophila sp.
GGCGCTTAAGCCCCGCAGCCCTAAATCATCGATGCGGCGCAAAATGAAATAGACCCAATCCGGAAAAAGATATCTATCAAAGGTGGCAATCTTGTCATCGATCGTAATTAGCCAACCTGCAGTTACTACTTGATAGGTAACGAATAAGAATCCTGAGGTAGCAAAAGCTGCCCAAGAGAACGAGCGGCTTAACTCTTCGCGTTGGTGGGCTTTCAATTTGAGCATTACTCGACCGTAACCGACTTAGCTAAATTGCGAGGTTGATCCACATCATTGCCTCGGGCAATCGCCATTTCGTAAGCGAATACCTGCAGCGGCACAGTTGCTAAAACTGGTTGGAACAGTGCAGGCGCTACTGGAATTCGAATCACATGCGTAGCGCCCGTAACTTCGGCGCCTTCTTCGGCAATCACAATCACTTGTGCGCCACGTGCCTTAACTTCTTGAATATTGCTCAACATTTTCTCATCGAGCGAATGCTCATGTCCTGACGGAACGATCGCTATTACTGGTGTTCCTTCTTCAATTAACGCAATTGGGCCATGCTTTAGTTCACCGCCGGCGAATCCTTCGGCATGCATGTAAGCAAGCTCTTTAAGTTTTAACGCACCTTCAAGGGCAGCTGGAAAACCAACGTTGCGACCTAAGAACAAAACAGATGAACTCTTAGCAAAGGTGCGAGTTAGGGCTCTTAGTGGTTCTACCGTTTCCAGAATTGCTTCAATTTTTGCCGGTAGCGCGAGTAGTTCGTTATATAGATCAGCTACTTCGATATCAGTTAGTTCTTTACGTACTTGCGCTAAATGCAAGCCAATTAAATAAACCGCCACAACTTGAGTTAAAAATGCTTTGGTCGAGGCCACGGCAATTTCTGGCCCAGCATGGGTATAAAGAACCGCGTCTGATTCGCGGGGAATAGTTGAGCTATTTGTATTACAAATTGCTAAGACTCGCGCGCCGGCGGCTTTTGCATGACGAAGTGCCATCAAAGTGTCCATGGTTTCACCTGATTGCGAGATGGCAATAACTAAAGTTTGGGCATCAATGATCGGATCGCGATAGCGGTATTCACTGGCGATTTCGACTTCAACGCTAATCTTGGCCCATTTTTCAATGGCATATTTTGCGATCATGCCAGCGTGATAAGCAGTACCGCAGGCAATCACTACGATTTTCTTGAGTGCGCGAATTTCTTCATCACTCATCTTTAACTCATCAAGTTCGATCTGATTGTTATCAGTTAAACGGCCAATTAAAGTATCGGCGACTGCTTTTGGTTGTTCAAAGATTTCCTTCAACATGAAGTGGCTAAAGCCGCCTTTTTGAGCAGCTTCGGCGTCCCAAGTAACTTGATACTCGCTCGGAGTTTGAGCCTTGCCTTCAAGGTCTGTTATCTCAAAGCCAGCAGGTGTAATGACTACAATTTCATCTTGACCAAGTTCAACTGCCCGTTTGGTGTATTCAATAAATGCAGCCACATCGGAAGCTAAGAAATACTCGTTATCGCCCACGCCTAATACCAGTGGTGAATTACGTCGAACGCCAACAATTACCCCTGGATTATCTGCATGCACTGCGAGCAGCGTAAAAGAACCACGCAAAGTTTTAACAGCTTCGCGCATGGCAGCTGGCAGATCTCCGTTAAATTCTTTACGCAGATCACTTAATAAGTGAGCCACTGATTCGGTATCAGTATCTGAATGAAACTTATGGCCTTTAGCTTGTAGCTCTGCTTTTAATTGATTGTAATTTTCGATGATGCCATTATGAATAACAGCGAGCTTGCCTTCGTTATCTACATGAGGGTGCGCGTTGTTATCTGTTGGCCCACCATGGGTTGCCCAACGAGTGTGACCAATGCCAGAAGTTGCTGAAGGAAGTTGATCGCCAAGTGAGCTCTCTAAATTGCCTAATTTCCCAGCGCGCTTTTCAATAAATAATTTGCCACTAGTACCGAGAGCAATACCGGCGGAGTCATAACCGCGATATTCCAGGCGACGCAAACCTTCAATTAGCGGAGTTATGGCCGAATTTTTACCGGTGTAGCCAACGATGCCGCACATGAAATTACTTCAATTCTGTTTCAACTACTTGCGCCAATTTAGTAGCCACACTCTGCGCAACTGCATCACTCTGCGCTTCAACCATTACACGCACAAGTGGCTCTGTGCCAGATGCCCGAAGTAATACTCGACCATTTGAACCTAGTTCAGCTTCAGCTGCTTTAACTGCATCCGCGATTGCAGTAGAACTAGTAAGGCGTTCTTTAGCGACATTCTTAACATTAATTAATACCTGCGGGAATCGCACCATAACGCGCGATAGCTCTTGCAGCGTTTGGCCTGAGCGCTTTACTTCAGCCAATAGTTGCAGCGCCGTTAACAAGCCATCGCCGGTATTTGCGTGATCGCGCATGATTACGTGGCCTGATTGCTCGCCACCTAAATTAAAATCTGATTGCAGCATTGCCTCTAATACATAGCGATCGCCAACTGCAGTTGTAACAACTTCAATGCCCGATTCAGCCATAGCGTGCATAAAACCAAGATTGCTCATTACTGTGCCGACAATGGTGTTGGCTCTTAACTTTCCTTGTGCTTTCAGGCCTTTGGCCAGAATCGCCATAATTACATCGCCGTCGATTTCATTACCTGCAGCATCAATAGCTAAACAACGATCTGCATCGCCATCGTGGGCGATACCAACATCGGCGCCATTCTTAAGTACAGCGTTACGCAAGAAATCTAGATGAGTTGAACCAACGCCATCATTAATGTTCCAGCCATCAGGCGTGTTAGCGATGGCAATAACTTCAGCCCCTGCGCGAGATAGTGCAACCGGTGCGGTAAAAGATGAAGCGCCATTGGCGCAATCAACTACGACTTTTAGGCCAGAGAGTGAAACATCAATGGTGGAAAGTAAATGTTCAATGTATTTATCAACTAATTGATCATCATTAATTACTCGACCTACGGCGGCGCCAGTTGGGCGCTGCCATGGTTCACCAATGCGGGCTTCTACTAGCGCTTCGACATCATCGGCTAATTTTTCGCCACCGCGTTGAAACAACTTAATGCCGTTATCTGGCATTGGATTATGCGATGCGCTAATCATTACGCCGAGATCTGCGCCAGTGCTGGCAACTAAATAAGCAACCGCTGGAGTTGGCACAATACCTACGCGATAAACATCTACGCCAGCACTTGTTAAGCCAGCAACAACAGCGGCTTCTAGAAATTCACCGGATGCCCGTGAATCTTGGCCCACAATTGCGCGCGGACGATCGTTTGAATTTTCTACCAGGATATGAGCAGCAGCTACAGCTACATCGAGAGCTAATTCAGCAGTTAAATCAACGTTTGCTAAACCACGAATGCCGTCGGTTCCAAAGAGTGACAAAAAGTCCTCCTCCTGCCGAGATAGCTACCGAATGGATCGGTGAAAGTGTATTAGCGCTTGCTGTATTGAGAACGCTTACGAGCCTTCTTTAGGCCGTACTTCTTACGTTCAATAACACGAGCATCGCGCTTAAGGAAGCCAGCTTTTTTGAGAGCTGGGCGGTTAGCTTCTTCATCAATCTGATTTAGCGCGCGTGCAACACCAAGACGAAGTGCGCCAGCTTGACCTGAAACTCCACCACCGTTGATGCGAGCAA
>JBEINS010000150.1:0-2929 GCA_040377985.1 Candidatus Planktophila sp.
CTTATAAGGATCAGAAACGCAAAAGTACTAACATCCCAGATTCACTCACATAACCGAGTTGCGAGGGGATTACCCAGGTTCTGGCGGAGGATGAGGGATTTGAACCCTCGATAGGTTGCCCTATACACGCTTTCCAAGCGTGCGCACTCGGCCGCTATGCGAATCCTCCCGCGCAAATTGGGCCCAAACTGAGCGTAAAACCTGGCTCAGACCTAATCAGCAGGTGAACTCTATCGGTAGCAATAACTATGCTTAGACCAGATCCCTCGCGCGACGTTATCGCGTCCGAACTCCCCCAGGGTAGGAATACAGCAAGGGTAGGCGTGCTCTGACGGGTGCGCGAGGGATCCCTTACAAGATTAATTTCTTAGAACTAGAGTTCGGCACCGATGAGTAGGAAGAGCGGAGATCACAAGCGATGTCACTAGCTTTGTATCGCAAGTACCGCCCATCGGTTTTCGCTGATGTCATCGGACAAGAACATGTAACAGTTCCGCTTTCAAACGCGCTCTCTGGCGATCGCACACATCATGCCTATTTATTTAGCGGACCACGTGGTTGCGGAAAAACTTCTTCTGCGCGAATCATGGCGCGCTCACTTAACTGTGTCGAAGGCCCAACACCAACACCTTGCGGAAAATGTCAATCGTGTACTGACTTAGTTGCGAACGGCCCGGGTTCACTTGATGTAATTGAAATTGATGCCGCCACACATGGATTAGTTGATGATGCTCGCGATCTGCGCGACAAAGCTTTTTTTGCACCAGTGCAATCTCGTTACAAGATTTACATCATCGATGAAGCGCATCAACTCGGAACAGGTGCAGCGAATGCACTACTTAAAGTTGTTGAAGAACCACCTCCCCACGTTATTTTTATCTTTGCAACAACCGAACCAGAAAAGTTAATTTCAACTATTCGTTCGCGTACCCACCATTACCCATTCCGCTTAGTTCCACCTGGAATTTTGGTTGCGCACTTAGAGAAGATTTGTAATGCCGAAGGTGTAAAAGTTGCTAAAGGTGTATTGCCATTAGTGGTTCGCGCATCAGGTGGTTCAGTTCGTGACGCACTTTCGATACTTGGCCAACTATTAGCTGGTGCTGGGACTGATGGTGTTTCCTATGAAATCGCTATTCAATTACTTGGTTTCACCGATGGTGCGCTACTAGATGATGCGATTGACGCACTAGCTGCTCGCGATGGTGCATCACTGTTTAAAACCGTCGATCGCGTAGTTGAATCAGGCCATGACCCACGTCGTTTCACCAGTGATTTCCTCGAGCGCCTGCGCGATTTAATGATCGTTGATGCGTTGCAGCAAACTAATGCCAACTCAATTTTGCGCGATCTACCTGAAGATCAGATCGAACGTATGCGCACACAAGCCAACCAAATTGGTGCGGCCAACCTTTCTCGTGCTGCCGACATTGCTGCCGAAGGCCTCACCCAAATGCGTGGTGCCACTGCCCCACGTTTAATTCTCGAACTCATCTGTGGCCGCATCTTGTTGCCTGGCGCCGATACAACTGAGCGCGGAATGCTCAGCCGCATTGAACGCCTAGAGCGCGCCGACTCAATTTCAATTCCGGTGGCTCAGCCAGCTACTCCTGCGCCAGTTGCTAAAGCTGATGCTCCAAAGAAAGTTGAAGTAGTAGAAGCAGTGCAAGAAAAAGCTGCTGAACCAAAACAGACTCCCAAGGTTGAACAAGTAGCAGTGGCAGTTGAAAAGAACTCCACCATAGACGTAACTGGCTTACGCAGAATCTGGCCCGATGTAATCGAAGAAGTAAAGAAGAAGCGTCGCCTTACTTGGTCGCTGCTAAGTTCGAGTGCAAACATTATTTCAATGGATGAGAACTCAATTACAATTGGAATTGTTAACCCTGGTGCACGCGATTCATTCTTGCGTTCCGAGTCTGATGTGATTCTGCGCCAAGCATTCATCGATGTAGTTGGCGTTGATAAGAAGATTGAAGTAATCGTTGATTCTTCAATCGACACCAACACCCCAGCTGCACGCGCGGTGCGCGTTGATGAATCACCGTCAGATCAAAATCAACTTTCTGGCCCCGAGCTGCTTGCGCGCGAACTTGGTGCCAAGATTGTTAAAGGCGATAAATGAGCACCGGAATGTATGAAGGTGCCATTCAAGATTTAATTGACGCCCTTGGTCGCTTGCCGGGTATTGGCCCAAAGAGCGCGCAACGAATTGCTTTTCATATTTTGCAATCAGAACCCGAAATCGCAATAGCCTTAGTTGAATCAATCCGCACCGTTAAAGAGCGAGTTAAATTCTGCATTGAATGTGGCAACGTTTCCGAAGAAGAGCAATGCCGAATCTGCCGCGACCCACGTCGTGATCGCACCGCTATCTGCGTGGTTGAAGAGAGCAAAGATGTAATTGCAATTGAACGCACTCGCGAATTCCGCGGTACTTACCATGTGCTCGGTGGGGCAATTAGTCCGATCGATGGCATTGGCCCAGATCAATTACGCATAAAAGAACTGATGATTCGCTTGGCCGATAACACCGTTACTGAAATTATTTTGGCAACCGACCCCAACCTTGAGGGCGAAGCAACGGCTACCTATTTAGCCCGTGCATTGGCACCACTTGGCATGAAAGTCTCGCGCCTAGCTAGCGGTCTGCCAGTTGGCGGCGATCTGGAATATGCCGATGAAGTGACCTTAGGCCGGGCATTTGAGGGCCGACGCACGATTTAGCCCAACTATCTCAATATATGGATAAGCATCCGTATCATTATTTGAGATATCCCCTTTATCGGTGGCAGCAGAGCAATTAATGCTTCAAACTTCGCTACATGGGACTAATTGTTCAGAAATATGGTGGCTCTAGCGTCGCCGATGCCGAGGGCATGAAACGCGTTGCTGCCCGCATTGTGGCCAGCAAGCGCGATGGCAATCA
>JBEINS010000141.1:0-3035 GCA_040377985.1 Candidatus Planktophila sp.
TGTAGTTGCGCGTGAAATTAAAGATGGCGAACGGATAATTGCTCGTAACGAGCACTGGATTGCTTTTGTTCCATATGCAGCACGCTACCCATTTGAAATACATGTAGCTCCGCTAAATCCAGTTGCTGATCTAGCTGAATTAGATGAAGCTGCTTCAGCTGCTTTCCCTGAGATCGCACTTGAAGTATTAAACCGACTAGACGGAGTATTCGGTATTGAAATGGCCTACATCGCCACTTGGCACCAAGCACCTGTTCGAGTTGGCCGCGATGTAATGCGCCTGCATTGGCAAATCACTAGCGTGCGTCGCCAGCCAGGTAAATTAAAGTATTTAGCTGGTTCCGAATCTGCCATGGGTGCATTCATCATGGATCTAAAGCCAGAGCAATCAGCGACGCAGTTGCGCGAAGTTAAACTTTAATTAACTGGCGTTACTGATAAAACTTCAACGCCCCCAATTGCAGTTAGTACTTCAATCAGATCACTCGGATCAGAGCCCGGCACAGCCACAGTAATGTCGTCATAGCCCCGGCCATCTTCAGATTTCATAACAACTAAGCCCCGAATATCCCCACCAGCAAAACCAATTGCCGAAGCAACCGCGCCTAATGAGCCTGGGCGATCTGGAAGAACGACCTGTAATCTGAATTGAGCCATGGCTAAACCTTACCGAAAAAGTATTTCGTAAGCATTAACGCCATTAGTTTGAAACTGCTTGTCCGAGAGTCACCTTAAATGTCTTTAGACCGCCGTTGTTTGGCAGATCCACGATGACCGTAATCGTGCTGCCAGGTATGGCCGCACGAATGCGCACAATCGCTGAAACATCATCGGTGATCTTGAAACCTTCAATTGATTTTATGACTGAACCGGCTGGAATACCAGCTCTTTCAGCACCTTCGCCAGGACTTAACCTAAGGATCTTGGCACCAATTCCGGTGTATGTCTGATCAAAGAAAACACCTAGAACTGGTCTGGTTGATTTACCAGTTGAAATAATCTCATCAATCACACGCTTAGCTTCATTGATTGGAATAGAAAAACCTAACCCAATTGAGCCACTTGCAGTGCCTGAGGAAAGAGTTGCAATTGCTGAATTAACTCCAATTAGTTTTCCGGCTGCATCTACCAGTGCACCACCAGAATTACCTGGGTTAATGGCAGCGTCCGTCTGAATCGCATTAACATATGATTCTAAGCCAGTGCTTCCGGCTAGAACTGGGCGATTAAGTGCTGAAACAATTCCTGAAGTCACCGTACTCGCAAGACCTAGTGGTGAACCGATCGCAATAACTGGGTCACCAACACTTACCTTTGCAGAATCCCCAACTTTAATTACCGGCAGATTTCCAGTTTTCACTCTTAACACTGCAATGTCGTACGCGATATCGCGACCCACAATAGTTGCAGTCAAAATATCGCCGTTTAATAATTCAACTTCGATGGTCCCGCTGGTGACGGCATCATCAATCACGTGGTTATTGGTAATGATAAAACTTTCAGAGGAACTAGTTTTATAAATTGAGCCAGATCCTGTGCCACCACCGGTGCGAGTTGTTACCGAAATCGAAACCACCGAAGGTGTAACTGCTGCAGCAACTGATTTGGCATCAATTCCAGCAGATCCCGAACTTAAATCAACCAAGGTGCGCGAGCTTGGGCAAGTGCCGTTAACCGCTAAATACATAGCCTGATTACTCTTGCTAACACATGCTTGCACGCTGCCCGAATTTGAAGTCGCCGCAGTTGCAATTCCGCCTGTGATTAACACGCCAGCGATAAAGCCAGCCGCCACTTTTGGGTTCCTTGGAATTTCATCTTTATCCCTCTCATGCTAGAACTACCCAGTCACCGGTTATTTTAACTTTGACTGCTGGAAGTGAATCAAGAGCAGGTCCCGTGATAACACCACCATTTTTGAATGGATCAAACTCTGCCCCATGACAAGGGCAGTACAAGCTCTTATTTGAACTCTGATAACTAACTGTGCAACCTTGATGGGTGCAAGTTGCTGAATATGCAAAGACCCCAGTTTTTGTGCGAAAGAGAATGGCTGGCATGCCATTGCCGAGAGCAAACTGATGAGTTTCGCCAACGTTGATTTTTGCTAACTCAATAATCTGACTTGAACCCGAAACTGTTGTGTTGGGCTTTTCAGAAACTTTTGCAAACGTTTTACCTAATAGTGCTGTGGCAATTGCTGCCGCACTTAAAGCTCCAATTCGAATCGCGCCTCGTCGATCAAGTGCAATGTCAACCGTTCTGCGGTTACCGACCAAAGTTAAGAAATAAACTAACCAGAGAATTGCATATGCAGTATTGCTAGCCAGGAAAAATGGTGAAACATAAAATGTACTGGCTAGCCAAAGAATGATTGATGTTAAGAATCCACCAAAAGCGGCACTGGTTGGCGCAATCCATAACAAGGTAGCGATGCCAATTGCAAACTCAGAGAAGATTACAAAAATACCGACCGCAATTGCCTGATCACTTAGATTATTAAAGAGCCAACCAACTGGCGAATTAGTAGAAAAACCAATTAATTGATCGCCAATAAATCCGGTTGCACCTTTAGTTAAAAAACCAGGATCAGTTGCTTTATCCCAACCGGCATAAATCCAAGTTAAAGATAACCACGCGCGCAGAACTCTGATCGCCCAACTCTGAGCACGCCAAGAGTCACTAACACTCTTTTGGGTTGCTCTGCGGTAAGCCATGTGAAAAAACCTATCTCTAAAGCACTGAGAAGAAGGCCAGTTTAGGCTGAGAATCCGATTAATGCTCCCTGACTTGGATTCGAACCAAGAACCTGCCGGTTAACAGCCGGCTGCTCTGCCATTGAGCTATCAGGGATTGCGAAGGCCAAACTCTAGCGTAATTATTGCGATCGGTAAAAATGACCGCTGTAGCCAGCCAATTACAGGCCACCGACCGCCAAATCATGGAGTCCGCGTCTAGTGCTTTCCAGCGAAACTAACGTCGCAAATGCAGCGTTGTATTCGGCCTCATTCTCCACCGGATTTAGTCGTTGCAAA
>JBEINS010000014.1:0-12293 GCA_040377985.1 Candidatus Planktophila sp.
GCACTAATTAATAATGGTGGAGGTGCCGGGAATCGAACCCGGGTCCTTCGGTACTGACATAGGGCTTCTACGGGCGTAGTGCGCTTATCGTTTTCTCAGTTCCGGATCTCTTACACACAAGTATCCGACAAACTCATTTGCGAAACTGTTCTCCGAAGTTGTTCGCAAAGCCAACTTCATGAAAAGCCTTCTGTCGGC
This sequence comes from Candidatus Planktophila sp., assembly GCA_040377985.1. Taxonomy (GTDB): domain Bacteria; phylum Actinomycetota; class Actinomycetes; order Nanopelagicales; family Nanopelagicaceae; genus Planktophila. The sequence goes on from JBEINS010000014.1 coordinate 199, forward strand.
GTTAGGTCCCAGTCCGAAGGCGGAGCGCTGGGCTAACGGATTAGAGAGCTAGCTTAGGCAGCTAGTTCGTAATCAGCGGCAGTTGTACTGGCGCTTGATTTTTTGCACAGGTTATTGGTTAACGAGATCATCCTGGCTTCCTCGGCCCGCTTCCCCTATCCCAACATCCAAAGTCGAGACCGTTCACCCCCATGGGTGTGGAAGCAATATTGCTTCGCTATTTAGTTGTCATTGTCCTACCCGCTAAGTGTAAGGCCGACCTATGACAAGGAACTAATTTGTTTTTCTATGAGCGCGACTAGTCGTCGTATTTGCTTGAGCGCCCACTCTTGCCGCTATTGCGACGCGATATTTCACGCTCAATTTCACGACCTGCTTGCTTTTCCATCAGAGCATCGCGCTTGTCATGTGCTTTCTTTCCTCGCGCAACAGCTAATTCGATCTTGGCTTTTCCATCTTTGAAATAAAGTGAGAGTGGAACCAAAGTGAGTCCACCCGTTTTCACCTTTGCATGCAGACGTTTGATTTCATCTTTATGAACCAGCAACTTACGATTTCGACGGGGGGTGTGGTTGGTCCAAGTGCCTTCGGTGTATTCGGGAATGTGCACGCCATGTAACCAAAGCTCGCCATCTTCGATCATCGCAAATCCATCAACTAATGAAGCGCGGCCAGCACGCAGTGATTTAACTTCAGTGCCAGTTAGAACCATGCCACATTCGAAAACATCCTCGATTGAATAATCGTGGCGCGCTTTCTTATTCTGCGCAATTAATTTCTTGCCAACTTCTTTCACCACGATGCACCGCCGATATTAGGCGTTAGACCTTGAGATAGCGGCGAAGTGTTACCAGAGAAGCAATTGTTGAAACGCCAATACCGGTTAGCAATAACCAACCAGAAGCGATCCAAACTTCGTTCCAGCCGAAGAACTTCGTGAATGTAAGTAACGGTGCAACTTTGCTATCAATAACACTCTTTAGTGCTGCTAATAATCCTGTCGCAAGTCCCCAACCTAAAAAGGCAGAGAAGATTCCTTCGAGCAAGAATGGCAACTGAATTGACCATGAAGATGCACCAACTAGTTTCATCACACCAGTTTCGCGGCGCCGGTTAAAGGCTGCGATGCGCAATGTATTACTAATCAAGAGGGCTGCAGTTAATACCGAAGCTAAACCAACTAAGAGCGCGCCGTTTCGGAGTACCGATAACAACTGGAAGAACTTTTCCAAAATCGAGCGTTGATCTTGAACCACATCAACTCCAGGGCGCCCGGAAAATGCGCTAACCACTACTGCGAACTCAGTCGGATCTTTTAGTTTCACGCGGAAAGATTCTGGCAATTGATCGGAAGAAACATTCTGGGCAATGGCAGATTCTTTAAATCGCTCTTGGAACCGCGTAAATGCCTCTGATTGGGACTCGTAGTAAACGCTATCGACAACGCTTAGCTCTTCAAGATCTTTTTGAATCTGGAGACGTTGATCAGTGGTAACTACACCACCTGAACAAGATGGGGTTTCGCTCAAAGGCCCGCAGAGAAATACCGAAACTTCGATCTTGTCATACCAATAATCCTTCATGGCACTTACTTGGGCATTAGAAAGTAGTCCAATTCCCAGCAGTGATAGCGAGATAGCTACAGTCACAACAACGGCAAATGTCATGGTCATGTTTCGGCGCAGGCCGATACCAACCTCGCTCATTAAAAACTTAGCGCGCATTGATCTGCCCCTATCCCGTGTATCCGTAAACACCGCGAACTTGGTCGCGAATTACATGGCCGCCTTCGAGTTCGATAACTCGCTTGCGCATCTGATCAACAATTCCAGAATCATGCGTTGCCATTAAAACTGGGTGCCTTCGCGGTTAATGCGATCAAGTAACTTCATGATACCCACGCTGGTATTTGGATCAAGGTTTCCAGTTGGTTCATCGGCAATTAAAATCAAGGGGCGGCTGACATATGCGCGCGCAATTGCCACACGCTGTTGCTCGCCACCTGAAATCTCATTTGGTTTGCGATCAGCTTTATCCTCTAGACCAACAAGTTCTAAAACTTCAGGAACTTCGCGGTTGATTTCTTTCTGCGAATATCCAAGTACGTGCAAAGTAAATGCCACATTTTCGGCAATAGTTTTATTTGGCAACAATCGGAAATCTTGGAAAACAGTTCCGACCTGACGACGAAGTTCTGGAACTTTATGATTTGCCAACTTGTTTAAATCTTTTCCGGCCACATGGATCGTGCCAGTTGTAGGGCGCTCTTCGCGCAGAATCAAACGCAAGAATGTTGATTTACCAGAACCTGAAAGCCCGACCAAGAAAACAAACTCGCCCTTGGTGATTTCCAAGTCCACGTTTTCAAGCGCCGCTCGATCCATCCCTGGATAGGTCTTGCTGACCTTCTCTAAGCGAATCAATTTCAACTCCCTGCATTCGACGAGCATTTCTCTTGAGCTGGCACACAATGAGCGTGGGCCTGCCTTAACTCTCTTAGTTTAGGTAAAAGTGGCACAAATCGGGCTCTCTAACGCGCTTTTTGGCTGTGAAATCACGCTGAAACGTGTGAATTAGATAATTTAACTGCTGCGACGCCAGCGAATTCCAGCTTCGATGAATTCATCAATTTCGCCATTTAATACGGCACTGGTATTTCCGGTCTCATAGTCAGTGCGCAAATCTTTAACCATTTGATATGGCGCCAAAACATAAGTGCGCATTTGGTTACCCCAAGAACCTGAATTATCGCCCTTTAGCGCATTGATTTTCGCCTGCTCTTCTTGGCGACGTCGTTCTAACAACCTAGATTGCAGAACGGCCATTGCTGTTGCCTTGTTCTGAATCTGCGAACGTTCGTTCTGGCACGAAACCACAATGCCAGTTGGAATATGCGTCAATCGAACTGCTGAGTCGGTGGTGTTAACGCCTTGGCCACCAGGACCAGATGAACGATAAACATCAACCCGAATTTCTTTTTCATCAATTTCAATCGCATCACTTTGTTCAACTACCGGAACAATTTCAACGCCAGCAAAGGAAGTGTGACGACGTGACTGACTATCAAAGGGTGAAATACGAACTAAACGATGTGTTCCTTGTTCCACCGACAAAGTTCCATAAGCATAAGGGGAGGAAACTCGAAACGTGGTTGATTTAATTCCTGCTTCTTCGGCATATGAAGTTTCAAGTACATCGACTTTTAGATTATGGCGTTCGCAATAACGCAAATACATGCGCATCAACATTTCGGCCCAGTCAGCAGCTTCAACACCGCCAGCTTCAGAACGGATTGTTACCAACGCATCACGTTCGTCATACTCACCATTTAACAAGGTCTGAACTTCAAGTTCGCCAATTGCTTTCTTTACTGAATCTAATTCAGCGCCGGCATCAGCTAGCGCACTTTCGTCGCCTTCAGCATTAGCTAGTTCTAGCAAGATCGGCATATCTTCAACGCGACGACGCAGCCCTTCTAGGCGGCCAATTGTCGATTGCACGCGCGATAAGCGACTAGTTACTTTCTGCGCATTTTCTGGATCATCCCAAAGATTGGCAACGCCAGCCGCGGCCTCTAGCTCTATTGCGGATGCACGAAGCTTTGGAAGGTCTAACACCTTCTCGATCGAAACTAGAGTCGCATCTATTGCAACAATCTCTAAATCGTATTCACGCGCGGCCATGGAGGTGAGTCTAGTGGACGCTCAAACCCATTATTGACGCGGCTAAAAGTTGATGCCAAATAACGAGAGCACGCGTTTCTTCACGCTAGTAGTTCCAGCCGATGCCGAAAGATCCACACTTTCAAAGGAGAAGAGTGAAAGTGATATCGGCAGCCAAGCTTTTGCAGATGCGGTTATCAAAACTTCAGTGCCATTACATTGGAATTCACTGATGTGCACATCACTTAATTCGCGGCGCACTAATTGCTTATTAGAACCGTAATTGTGGTTTGTCGTATTTGCGATATCGGCCAATGTTTCACTCGCTCGGCTACTTGCTGCTTTGCAATCAATTGGAATTGCCGGGCTCGCCTCACTAATTAAAAACGATAGAGCCGAATGCTTACCTTGATAATAGGTATCTAAATCCAGCGCATGAGCCGCACTCTGAGCAGCCGATTCAGTTGCCTGTACTAAAGAACGTTGAGCGACGATAACTGCTGAAACATCGGTAAGCACAACGCCAGATAGCAGCACAACTGCAAATAGACCAAAGACTAAAACCGAAATTGAACCATCTTCGTTTTTAAATCGCTTTGGGAGCTGCTCTAAACCCAAGGTGAGACTGTTTCCCGCGCCGTTGCAGTACTTACGCGCTTACCATCTTGGCTGCGCAACGTAATTGTGATCTCGACCTTATTCTCTGGAGTTATGCAAAGTAGCCCCGCACAATCAACTGTGAAACTTAAATCCTTGATTCGATCCTCTTTTAACCCTAGCTCGCGGGCTCCTGTATTCACAGTGTTTCGAGCATTTAACGTCGCGCTCAAATCATTTGCGCTCAGGATGTAGGCCCGCACAGATTCGCGAGCCAAAGTTCGCACTATGAACTCGTCATTGCTTAGCGCTGCAAACTGCGACAGGAAAATAATGACCGGGACAAATAACGGAAGTGCCAAAGCTACAAACTCGACAACGGCGCTTCCACTTTGATCTCTAAGTTTATGATGCAGATTCATCACTACCCCAAGTTTTCTACTATTGAGAATCCATGCACTTTTACAGCGTGTTCCTGGCTCCCTAAGTGTGGAACTAGGTTTGGCAGCGCTCGATTATGTGTTGTTACAACAGCTCGCAATTTATTGAAAGCATCGGGTGAGTTGAGATCAATGATCACATCGTCTTGTTCAAAGCGACCCGTAATTGAATTATGTGTGGCCACACTTTGGGCATAGCTAGCTTCAATGTTTCGGCTACTAATTGATAGTACTAATTGAAATGAAATCAAAAATAGCGTCATCAACGGGATAACTACTAAAGCGCTTTCAATGCTACCTCGCTCGCTACGTAGTGACTTTGCAAAATTGGATGGATCGCGCTTACGTCGAGTTCGCAATAATCGTCGCCGCCACGCACTTCGCAGCCAACGTTTACCTCGAGGCCTAGGTGGCAACCCCGAAAGTAGCGATATAACCATTACCGAATACCGTTCATAGCATCAAGTGAATTCTTCAAAATAGTCGTTAAGCGAGGTGCTGCGATTGTCCAGATTGCAGTAACTAGCCCAGTAGTCATAAGTACTACTAAAACCCAGCCCGGCACATCTCCGCGCTCATCTTTGACTTTTGCCACTAGATCAAAGTTACGCAATCGATTGATTCGGCGACCGGCATGAATAGCTGCCTTGGTCATTGCCGACTCTGCACTACTCAATAATCTCATAGCTACGAATTCCTTCGGACTTTCATTTACTTCGGTCATGCTTTGCATATTTCCTCTTTCTGTTTGTTTGGGTGTGACGGATTAGATCAACTACATGAAGCCATTTAGGTTTGAAAGTGAGGGCCAAAGTGCAAAGAGCATCGAGACCGGCAAGATCAGAAAGACCACCGGAATCATCATGGAAATTTCGGCTTTGCCAGCTGCGGTCATAATTTGATTGCGATGTGCAGTTCGTGATTCCTGCGCATGACGTTGTAGTACTTCGACAATCGGTGCCCCGCGCAACATCGCAGTGATCATGGCGTCGATAAATCTTCGAATAGTCACCGATTTAATTCGACGACCCATCGCATCGAGTGCAATATGAAAAGGCGCTCCTGCTATGACATCTTTTGTCACCACAGCGAACTCGGCTGCTAACTCACACTCTGAACGCGCTGCAATAGTGGCCATGGCATTTAAAGGGGTTTGGCCTGCCGATATCGAGAGCGTCAACATCTCAATTAGGGCAGGAAATTCGGCATCCATTTGGGCCCGCCGCTTTACAACCGCCTTAGTTAAGTTGCGATCGATTAAGACAAAGGCTGAGTAACCAGCGATAGCGCCCATGACCAAAGCCCCAGCAAATGAAGCACTTTTAGCCCAAGTCAACAGGGCAAACACGGCAAAGGTAAGAAAGGTGGTAGCAATCTGACTGCTGCGAAACTCCAGATATTCGTGCTCACTAGTGCGGTTTAGCTCGAGTAATCGATCGCGCAATTTACTGCGATCATCGACATTCGCTGCAAACTTACGATATTTAACTTTGCTCACCTTAAATGCTTTTGCTTCAGCCCCTCGATCGGAAGCCACAATTAAATATGCGGCCATTACTGCAAATATTGTCGAGAGAAAGAGTGCGTTCACAGCGCACTTCCGAATACGCGAGGTGGCTTAGGAAGAGCGCCCAATTTATTCATCCAAAGGTAAGCAACGGCAGTCATAAAGATTCCAGCAATAAGAATTACCACCCCGGTATTTGTTGCATAGGCGTCTGCTGTTGCTGGTTGGGTTGAAAGCAGTAATAGAAGTAACCACGGTGCGGCAGCAGAGAGATGAGCCGAGTTCTTAATCCAGCCATGTTTAACTTCGATTTCTTTACGCAGCGCTAAGTCTTGTCGAATAAAATCACCAACCATTCGCAAGATTTGTAATAGATGAGTTCCGCCGAGTGATCGCGAAAGAATTATTGCTTCGAAGATTTGATCACTGGCATAGTGTGAGAACTGTTTCTGGAGCCAAGCGATAGCGGATGTAAAATCACCATCTTTGCGAACCTGCCGATTGAACTCGGCAAAATACGGTGTCAATTCGCGTGGTCCACGGTCAGCTAGCTGTGAAAGTGATTCAACTAAGGACATTCCGGACTGGATTCCGGTGATTAGATGATCAACCACATCAGGCCAGAGCAATTCGAATTTTGTTTCACGTCGCTTGGCCGATGTAAACAGAAAAGTAAATGTGATTACCGAAGCCATGGCCGCAAAAGCCAGCGCAATTGAGATTGATGCACTCAATAATGTGATGGCAAAGCCAACCCCAAGCCCAGAGGCAGCTGAAATGGCTATATAGCGCCACTTTGGCGAGATCATGGCAAGTCTTGAAATCATCGTTGCGCCATTTGATTTTCCATGACCGCAAACTTTTCTGGGTGAGGCAATGAACCTAAGCCGCGCACATAACTGCCAGTTTCACTATGCCAGGTGTAGAGGGAATCAACTTCAGGATTTAGATTCTCAACCCGACCTGTTACAGCGGCTATTTCACTAACTCGACGAACCCCATAACGATCTAGTGTCACGTGCACGATCAGATCAATTGAACTGGCAATGGTGGGGGCAATAAAGCGATGTGAAATATTCTCACCAGCTAGCAAAGGCAAGATCTGTAATTTCGCAATGGCATCACGTGCTGAGTTAGCGTGCAAAGTGCCCATGCCAGGTAGTCCAGAATTAAGGGCGATCAATAAATCAAGCGCCTCGGACTCGCGAACTTCGCCGACCACAATGCGCGATGGCCGCATGCGCAAAGACTCTTTAATCAATCTGCGTAAAGAGATTTCACCTTCACCTTGCAGATTTGCACTACGAGTTTGCATCGCAATTACATCAGGTAGTTGCGGTGCTAATTCAAAGACCTCCTCGATCGTAATAACTCGTTCTGAAACCGGGATAGCCGAGACCAACGCATTTAGCATCGTGGTCTTGCCAGCCTGGGTTCCACCGCTTACTAAAATATTGATGCCAGCAGAGACGCTTTGCTTCAGCAGCTCGGCCATCTCAAAGGTCATCACATCGCGTTCGGCTAATTGAGCTAGTGAGATTTTCTGCAGTAAATGTTTGCGGATGTTAACCGCCCAATGTTGCGGAGTAATCTCAGGAATTGCAACGTGTAAACGCGAACCATCAGGCAATCGCGCATCGACGAATGGGACTGAAAGGTCTAACCGGCGCCCACTCCAGAGCAATAGCCGCTCAACCAAATTGCGAACTTGTTCAGCGCTAAGTAACAACATAGTCAGTTCGGAACGCCCACTGCGAGCAACAAATATGCGCTCTGGTGAGTTGATCCAAACTTCTTCAATAGTTGGGTCGGCTATGAAAGCCGCAAGTGGTCCAAATACATTGGTCGCATCAATCTCGGTCTCAGACATTTAGCGAAGATAGTTAGCGATTCATTTTGCGGATTTACTTATCGAAAACTCTGTGGACTCTAGGCTAATGTGCAGAGAATCGCTCTAACGCTATCCTAGACTTCTTAGGATATCCCTACAGAAAACAACTACATCTGATCTGGAACACTCTGACTGCGAGGCAGCTATGACTGAAAATACAAAGCGAAAGGTGGCTGCAATATTTGCTGCCATTCTTTCTACCTTTCTTCTTACTGGTTGCATAAAGCTAGACATGGATTTGACGGTGAATCGCGATAGGACTGTTAGCGGCACTGTGATTGGCGCAGTTAGTGATTATCTGGCAGAAATGGCAGAAGAATCCGGTGATACAAGTTCTAATTCATTAACTTCAGAACTTGATTCACTTTTTGATGAGAACACTCCTGGCGTTACTGTTAAGGAGTATAAGTCGGGTGGATTTACGGGTCAGCAATATATTTTAGATCATGTTGCAATTTCAGAGCTAAGTGGCGATGGCGCAGATGCAGATAGTTTTAATATTAAAATTGAAGGTAATAAAGCAACTGTTTCAGGAGTTCTCGACTTATCAATGGATGAAGATACAACTTCAAGTCTAGAGTTTTTCGGTGCCGATTTAGCAAAAGGATTATTCTCAAGTGCTCAAATGAGAATTGCAGTTCGTTTTCCCGGCAAAGTTGTTTCTTCTTCAGGTGAAATCAGTGCTGATGGAAAGCAAGTGATTTGGACCCCAGTCATCGGTGAACGTAACGAGTTAAGTGCAACCGTAGAGCTGCCTAATGCGAAAAAGATACTTATTTATGCTGGTATCGGAATAGGTGCTTTAGCGCTGCTTTTAATCGCTTTCTTCCTCGGACGAAGGGGTAAGAAAAACGCAGAGGATCCTTCAGTTAAGGATCCCGTAGAGGAGACTTCAAGAGAAGATCTTCCCGATGAGAATTCTTAAAATTTAATCTAGTTAACCAAATTGGTCAGTTAGAACTTATCTACTCCAGCGCAAGAAATCACTGCTACTTGTGCAAGTGATTAGATTTCTACACAAGACACCTGGCTTTTTAAATCCGATACTTATAAAGTCACCATTTTTATCCACGATCGGTGCCCAAGAATCTCGAGAGTTTCCGCCGACCCAAATATTTGCAATCTCTTCGTCAAAATCTGGATTTATATTTGCGAGAGTTCCGGTTCCGATTGAGCCTTCAGTTAATGAACCTCCCCCTGACCCTCTGATGTAAGTCATTAAGAAGGATCCACGTGCAGGAGGCGTAAGAACTGGATTTAAAGTATTTACTGTCGAGATTGTCATAATTATCGCCAGATAATTCTCTTCATCAATTTCCCACACGTAGCCACCAAAATTTTTGCCATTTTGGGTAACAGGTACTGACCTATTCAAACAATTACCAAGACCGTATGAGGCAGTTACAACCGCACCCTTGTAGCCTTTTTTCTTAGCATCTGAACTTAAAGTTACATTGATTCCGGTAGCAGTGACACTGTATCCTTCACACTCAACTGCATATGTTGCAGCCTCAACTTTTGGCAACACTGCTGAGACCATCGATTCGACTGACAATGACGATCCTGAGGCGCTCTGAGAACTCTGTTTTTGTCCAGCAATTAAAAGCTTGGTCTCGGACGAAGAGCAATTAAGCGAGGCTGGATATGTAACAGCTTTAGTCTTTTTATTAACGCAAAGAACGTAGCCGGTCTCCGGTGTATTTGAGGCATCTAAAGCTATCGCCGTTGTTGAAACAAGCATGATGCTTAAGACCAATGTTGCAATCGCAGACTTGGCGGTTATGCGCTGATTTCCAAGATTCATAGGTCAAATTTACACCTACCTCATCAGAGGTGACAAATACTTCCTTTTTCGTAATTCTTATCCACGTGCGAGCAACAATATTCGGAGCATATTCACCCTGGTTGCTGCCTATCACTATTTACCTACTCACTCGCTGGAAACCGAGCCGCCATTACATCGGTTACTTCGTCTCGGCAATTGTCGCATTGCTATTTGTAGACCTCGTAGTAAACCCCCAGATATTTAAAGACACCTTCCTTCAAGATAGCCTTTTTCACGGCTCTTGGTTTAATCCCAATGTCACCTCAGTTGCTTTAGCAACATTCACTTTCTTGATTCCCTCTACATTGACGCTCGAGTTAACTAGGACTAAGTCAATTACTATTTCCTCTCGTTATTTAGATTGTCTCGTCTTAGTAGCCGTCATTCTATCTGCCTCAATAATTGGACTATTCGTTTTCTTGCTTTCAATGTTTTCGAGATATCGGCAATTGCTAACCAGCAATAAGGTTGTTGGCTCCATCGCCTTGCTGGTTACTACCACTTTTGTTTACCTAAATTTAGATCACATAATTAAATCATTTGAGGTTCGATTAAGTATTTGGCGCAGTGCAATTAGAATGTTAGAAAGTAATTTTCTTTTCGGAATTGGTCCCGGAAACTTTAAGCACTTCTTTCTTGAATACCGAGAAGATGAGCTTACAGTTTTGAAAAACAAAGATCTAATTCAAGTCGACCCACATAACATAATACTAAATTCACTTTTGAGTTTTGGTTTTCTTGCGACACTTTCTTTGGTTGTTTTGACTATCTACTTATTGGCACGTCAAATGAAAACTAACCAAGAAGACATTTCGTTATTGATCTTACTCTTCACATTTTTCGCACAAGCCATGATTAATGTAAATAGTGTTTTAGTAAATTCAATTTTCGCATTCACATATGTTGTTATGAAATATACAAGGAATCAACAGATAGCTATTTAAAGAAGAAATAGCCGGACGTTTTTCTGCGGCGTAAAACCATAACTTCTAATTCATAGGCGTAATCATCGTTTTTATCGTCTTGCCTTTGCCGAATTCTTCAAAACTTATCCACACGAATTAGTCGTGGCAATTTCCATAAGAGCTAAAGAACATAAGTTCCGCAATGTGTTGTGACCCCTAAGTGCTGCCGAGTAATCGGTGGACTTTCATCTGTCGAGTCTTTCCTCGATCTATAGATGAGAGGGGGTGATGCCAATGGATCCCAGTGCAAACTGGACCCAAATTGCGGTGACTTTGATTAAGTCTATTTTCGAGTATTTGTCGAGAAAAGGCCAAAGTCGCCGCGATAACGGCGACTCTGGGTAAAACCAGGGCAGAACACGAAAGAGCCCCTCAGGAATTTCTTCTTGAGGGGCTCTTTCTATCACGGATTAGAACTTGCGCGCAATAGTTTGCAAAATTAGTTGTGTGTTGTAAAAAACTACTCTCTGTCACATTTTATTTATAGAATTAAAATAAATTTACCAAAAATAAAAATGGCCGCACATTTCTGTGCGGCCATCTTCATAACTTTTTAATTGCCTTCGTAATCTTCGTTGTAATCGTCAACTGATAACGGGTAGAACGTTATATAAAAGCTAGTTGAGTTCGTTGCTTTCTGACCGCTTGCTGCTGGGACTAGAACCCGGAACTTCCATGTTCCATCGCAGAATTCGCCAGAGTTGCAATATGAATCAAAGAACAGATTTGCACTTCCCTTTGTAGAAGTTGTTATCGAATCTTCTTCTTTCCACTTTTTATCCCAATATTGCAGAATCACTTTGCGCTTAGGGGCAAGTGGCTTAACTTTTACAGTTACGTAACAACTCCAATCCGCTTCTTCTTCAAAAATTGCGTACTCATCCTCTTCGTCATAGTAATCAGAGCAATCACCATTGATGTAGTAAGAAACGGCTTGAGTCGCTGCCTCTGCCTTGCTAGGTGCAAGGAAGAAGTTAGCAATCAAAACTGCAGCCAAGGTAAAGGTGGCCAGGATTAGTGACTTGCGTGAACGGAGCAGGGCAGCTGAGGTGAAATTCATGACTTTAGGATAATCCTTAGTGGATGAAACACAAGGATTTGTCAGGTTCCTCGCCAATGAGCACCTCCGCCACCCGGGCGCCTAAATCGTTAACTTCCCGTTACCCACGCCGCACCCTTTCAGCCCCGCTTACATATCTATTGCACGC
>JBEINS010000187.1:0-2000 GCA_040377985.1 Candidatus Planktophila sp.
ACAGTTTGGTTACAGGCTTAACCCTTAACTGCGCCACCCGTTAGACCGTTAGTGATGTATTTCTGTAGCGATACAAAGAGAATCACGATTGGTGTTGAAGCCATTACCGCACCTGCTGCAAACATGGCCCAGTTCTTGGTCCATGGATCTGCCAGAAGTAACTGCAAACCAACGGCAACGGTGTATTGCTCATTTGTGTTGAAAACAATTGAGGCCAAAACATAATCACCGAAAGTTCCAATAAATGAAAGCAGCGCCATAACTGCGAGTACTGGAGCAACCAGTCGCAAGATAATCTTGAAGAAGATTTGAGTATGTGTGGCACCATCAATTTTGGCAGCTTCATCGAGTTCCTTCGGAATCGTATTAAAGAAGCCGTACATTAAGTAAGTTCCACCACCAAGAGAGCCACCTAGATAAATCAAAATCAAACCAGCTTTAGTTCCAAGTCCAATTGCCGGTACATAGTCAGTTAACTTGCTCAAGATTCCATAAACTGCAACTAAGCCAAGAATTGATGGGAACATCTGAATCAAAATCAGCGATAACAAACCAGCTCGTCGGCCATTGAATCGCAGTCGCGAGAATGCAAACGCAGCTAACGCACTGATAAATACGCTAATTACTGCTGTCACTCCAGCAAGAATTATTGTGTTCTTCATCCAAATTACAAATGGGTAATCTGGAGATTTCAATAAATCGGTGTAGTTCCCTAAGTAAAACTGACGAAACAGAGTGTAGTTTTCAATATTTCCCATCTTTGTGAGAGATGTAGAAAGAATATAAAGTAATGGGAAAGTAGAGAAAGCGATAACGAAGAGGCCAACAAGGTGCTTCCAACCAACTTGTCTGAACCAGCGAACGACTCCGCCACGTTTTGCTTTATCGTGTTTTAACAGCTTTACAGTCCCAATAGTTGTGGGGGTCGAAGTGGTCATTGGGTCCGCTCCTCAAGTCCGCGAGTACGTTTAAAGCTGAAGAAGGAAATTGAACCGATAATCAAGAAGATCAGTACCGAGAACGCGCTAGCTAAACCGTAGTCAGCACCGACTGAACGGCTGAAAGCAATTCGGTATACGAAAGTAATCAAGATATCGGTAGCGCCAGCCTCGACTTTAAGGGTTGGATCCAGGAACGGACCACCACCTGTGAGCAGATAAATAGCACCAAAGTTATTGAAGTTATATGCAAACGAAGCAATCAAAAGTGGCGCCAGTGAAACCAATAGCAGCGGCAACTTAATCAACTTAACAATCTTCCAAGGTGAAGCACCATCGATACTTGCGGCTTCAGTTAAATCATTTGGAATCGCTTGAAGCGCTCCTGTACAGATTAAGAACATGTATGGGAAGCCCAGCCACAAGTTAACTAGCAGAACTGCCGCTCGCGCCGCCCCTTGTTGCTCAAACCATTGAATCTTATTGTCGCCCATGAAGCCCAAGATGGTGTTGTTAATAAAACCATTTTCAGTATTGAGCAAACCTCGCCAAACGTATGCCGACAAGAAAGCCGGGAATGCATAAGGCAAAATGAAGATCGCTCGATAAATTCGAAGGCCACGAATTCGCTGGTCGTTAAACATCAGCGCTAGAGCAAGTCCAACTACGAATGTTGAGAAAACAGAGCCAAAGGCGAACATGAAAGTCCATAAGAGAATTCCGCCAAGTGGGCCCCGTAGGTCTTTATCGCCAAAGATCTTCTGATAGTTGCTCCAGCCAATTCGAACTTGCCAGCCGATACCACTTAGAAGTTCGCCATCGTCAGCGTTCTTGAAGTATCCGACTACTTCATCTGCAATAAATTCTTTGTTATCACTCACCCGCGTCATTACACGGGTTTCTTCATCATAGGTATAAGAAAAGCGGTTTTGCTGAGCGAAGAAAGCATCAGCTGTGGCTAAAAAGCCATCTTTACTTAGATCTGGACCGAGTGGAATCTTTAGAGTAGTTACACCAGGATCGATTTCCGTGATTTCATCATCTGTTAAAAAAGTAACTCCC
>JBEINS010000083.1:0-5003 GCA_040377985.1 Candidatus Planktophila sp.
CCCGGGTTGCGTTCGGCTAGTAGAGCCAAAGTGGCTTTAACTGATTCGAGAATCTGTGGGTCGCGCATCGCTTAACCGAATAACTTTGGAAACGTTGAAGTGTGAGCGGTGCGAAGTTCGTCAAGTGAAATCTCAGCACTATTGATGGTTAGCGACGAGCCACCAGTGGTGCCGATCTTGGTGGCTGGGTAAGTAATCTTGGCGGCATCTTTAGGATCAATTGCAATTAGAACTCGTGAAGGAGTTTCAGATAACAACTCAATGCCGACATCGCTAAGTGTGATGGTTGCGCCAACGTTGTGCTTAAGAGTCGCTTCGACCAAAGTTGCAGCAAGGCCACCTTGTGACAAATCGTGAGCTGATTTAAAGATTGAGTTATTGGCAAGAAGAAACTCAATTAACTTCATTTCGCGTTGCAGATCAGCTGTTGGTGATTGACCACCACGTTGATTGTGTAGGAATGCCCATTCACTGCCTGCTAAATCATTTTTAGTTTCACCGAGTAAGTAGAGATCAAGACCGGCTGCTGGAATTCCCATTGGCGTGCGAGTGCGCACATCTTGAATAACTCCGAGCACACCGATCACTGGCGTTGGCAGAATCGCAATGTCGCCAGTTTGGTTATAGAACGAAACGTTGCCACCTGTAACTGGTAGTCCCATCTCTAAACAACCATCAGCTAACCCGCGCACGGTTTCGGCGAACTGCCACATGACGCCTGGGTCCTCTGGAGAGCCAAAATTGAGGCAATTTGTCACTGCTAGCGGCTTGGCACCAGCGACAGCGATATTTCGTGCACCTTCTGCCAGGGCTAACTTGGCACCTTCGTAAGGATTTAAATATGACCAGTTGGCATTGGCATCGGTACTAATTGCCACACCTAACTGAGTTGATTCATCAACACGAACCATGCCGGCATCTTCTGGTTGGGCCAGAATTGTGTTGCCTTGCACGTACTTGTCATATTGCGAAGTAACCCAAGATTTATCTGCCAAATTTGGGGTGCTAGCAATAGTTAACATCGCAGCTTTAATCTCTGCTGCTGTTTTTGGTAGCGGCACATCAATGACCTGGGCGTTAACAATATTTATGTAATCAGGTTGGGCTAGTGGTCGGTTATAAACCGGGCCTTCGTGGGCCACGGTGCGAGGTGGCACATCAACAATTACTTCGCCGTGCCAAGTAATGATTAAGCGATCACCGTCAGTAACTTCACCGATTACATCAACGGTTACATCCCACTTAGCGCAGATCTCTAAGAATCGAGCAATGTGTTTTGGTTCGACGATTGCGCACATGCGCTCTTGTGATTCTGACATAAGAATTTCTTCAGGTGAAAGTGATGGGTCGCGAAGTGGAACTTTGTCGAGCTGCACAGCCATGCCGCCACTGCCACCTGATGCCAATTCACTGGTTGCGCAAGATAAGCCAGCGCCACCAAGATCTTGAATACCGACAACTAAATCTTCGGCAAAGATTTCCAGGCTGCACTCAATTAAAACTTTCTCAACAAATGGGTCACCCACTTGCACACTTGGTCGCTTAGCTGGGCCACTGGCACCAAATGTTTCAGATGCCAGAACAGATACGCCACCAATACCATCGCCACCAGTTTTGGCACCGAATAGCACAACTAAATTGCCAGCACCTGAGGCTTTAGCTAATTTGATTTGATCATGGCGCATCACGCCAACGCAGAGTGCATTAACCAGCGGATTACCTAAATAAGTTTGATCAAAAGTAATTTCGCCACCGATATTTGGTAGGCCTAGGCAGTTTCCATAACCACCGATTCCAGCCACGATGCCAGGCAATACCCGCTTGGTATCAGGGGCATCGGCTGGGCCAAAGCGAAGTGGATCCATAACTGCAATTGGGCGAGCACCCATCGTCAAAATATCGCGCACGATTCCGCCGACGCCAGTTGCAGCGCCTTGGTATGGCTCAATAAATGATGGGTGATTATGTGACTCAATTTTAAAAGTTACGGCATAACCCTGACCGACATCAACCACGCCAGCATTTTCGCCGATACCTACTAAGAGCGCATCGCTATGTGGGGCTTTCTCGCCAAATTGCTTTAGGTGCACCTTGGAAGATTTGTAAGAGCAGTGCTCAGACCACATAACTGAATACATAGCGAGCTCAGATGAAGTTGGGCGGCGGTTAAGAATCTCTTTGATGCGCGCGTATTCGTCGGGTTTTAAACCAAGTTCAGCAAATGGTTGCTTGGTATCGGGTGAAAGTTTTGCAATTGCAACGGTATCTAGTGCCATCACTTGCCTACCAACGCAGTTAGAACTGAAGTAAAGAAGGGCAAACCATCTGTTGATGGCCCAGTTAGTGAATCAATGGCGTGCTCTGGGTGTGGCATAAGGCCAACTACGTTGCCGCGTTCGTTTGTGATGCCAGCAATCAGATTGCGTGATCCATTTGGATTCTCGCCGACATAGCGAGCAACGATGCGGTTGTTATCTTCGAGGGATTTTAAAGTTTCATCATCACACTGGAAAGAACCTTCGCCGTTTTTAAGCGGAATCACAATTTCTTGCCCCTTGGTGAAGTTAGAAGTCCAGGCACTTGTGGTGTTTTCAATCTTTAGCGTTTGGTCACGGCATAAGAAATGTAGTTCGTGATTGCGGGTGAGTGCGCCGGGCAATAAGTGCGCCTCGCAGAGAACCTGGAAACCATTGCAGATACCAAGCACGGGCATGCCTTTATTTGCTTGGGCGATAATTTCGGTCATCACTGGAGCAAAGCGTGAGATCGCACCGCAGCGCAAGTAATCACCGTAAGAAAAACCACCAGGCAAAATAACGGCATCGACGCCCTTTAGATCGGCATCGCCGTGCCAGAGCGAAATAGCCTCGGCGCCCGCGTATTTAACTGCCCGCGCAGCATCTCGATCATCGAGAGTGCCCGGAAAAGTCACGACTCCAATGCGCATACTTATTCAGCCCTAACGGTGAAAGTCTCGATAACTGGGTTTGCCAGTAAAACTTCGGCAGCTTTTTCAACTTCGGCAATCTGCGCTGGTGTTACATCGCCATCGACAGTAATTTCAAAGCGCTTGCCTTGACGAACATCGGTGGCGAAAGAGAAACCTAAACGGGGCAGAGCGGCAGCAACAGCTTTACCTTGTGGATCCAAAATCTCTGGCTTAAGCATTACATCAACCACGATTTTTCCCATTGTCTTATCCCCTTTGTTAGTTCTTGAAACTTAGGCTGCTTTGAATTTGGTGCCGGTAATACGTTGGAAAGCTTCGGTGTAACGCTGCGCAGTTTTCTCAACTATCTCAGTTGGTAGCTCTGGTGGGTTGCTCTCGCGATCCCAGCCACTGCTAACTAGATAATCGCGCAAATATTGTTTATCAAAAGATGGTTGAGATTTGCCTGGTTGCCACTCGGCGGCAGCCCAGAAGCGCGATGAATCTGGCGTTAAAACTTCATCACCAAGGGTCATAGCACCATGAGCATCTGCGCCGAATTCAAATTTAGTATCAGCCAAAATAATGCCGCGCTCGTTAGCAATCTTGCTCGCTGCGTTATAAATCTCAAGGGTTAAGTCACGCAGTTCAGTTGCAGTCTCAGTGCCCACAATTTTGGTCGCTGCCAGAAAATCAATATTTATATCATGATCGCCAATTTCAGCTTTTGTAGCTGGCGTGAAGATACTGGTTGGCAATTGCGAGCCATCTTGCAGCCCAGCTGGTAGATCATTTCCGCAAACTTTTTGATCATTTTTATATTCAGCCCAACCACTGCCAGTTAAATATCCGCGTGCCACGCATTCAATCGGATACATAGTTAGAGGTTTTGCAATTACCGCGCGCCCGGCAACCTGTGCTGGCACATCGCTACTAATGATGTGGTTTGGCACTAGGTGCTTTAACTGCTCAAACCACCAGAGCGATAATTGCGTTAAAACCGCCCCTTTATTAGGGATTTCGGTGGGTAGAACCCAATCAAAGGCCGATACTCGATCACTGGCCACGATTAATAAATTGCCTGATTCATTTGTATAAAGCTCACGAACTTTTCCGGTGCGCAAGTGAGTCCACCCAGTTATCGCAGGCGCTGGCGGTGGGCCAGCTAGGCCAAAGCCGCTCACCGGATAGCGCCGGGTTTGTACTGCGCAGCGGCAGGGTGCGCGGAAGTAATCGCTTCAATGCGACTAACAACTCGAGCTACTTGTTGGCGAGCATCGCCAGTAAATTCAATTGGATCACTGATTAACGCTTTAAGGGCAGCCGTATCAAGTGGGATTCGCGCATCGGCTGCAATCGCGGCAAACATGTTGTTTGGTTTTCCTTCGCGCATTGCAAGAGCTGCGGCAACTGCATGTTCTTTAATAACTTCGTGGGCAACTTCGCGACCAACGCCGGCCTTTATGGCTGCCATAAGAATTTTTGTAGTTGCTAAGAACGGCAAGTAGCGTTCAAGTTCAGTTGCAATGACGGCCGGGAAAGCACCGAACTCTGCGATAACAGTTAAGAAAGTTTCGAGCAAACCATCAATTGCATAGAAAGAATCAGGTAGTGCAACCCGGCGAACAACGCTGCAACTAACATCGCCTTCATTCCATTGGTCGCCAGCTAATTCGCTAACCATCGAGGCATAGCCGCGTAGAACAACTGATAAACCATTAACACGTTCGCAAGAACGAGTATTCATCTTGTGCGGCATTGCGCTGCTACCAACTTGTCCAGCTTTAAATCCTTCAGTTACTAGTTCGGCGCCAGCCATAAGACGAATTGAGGTGGCAAGTGATGAAGGCCCAGCAGCTAACTGCACCAGAGTTGTGACTACGTCGTAATCAAGTGAACGTGGATAAACCTGACCAGTTGAATCTAAAACGTTTTCAAAACCAAGTTCGGTAGCAATCGCACTCTCTAACTTAAAGTGAGCCTCACTGCTGCCAAGTAGGTCGATCGAATCTTGTGCGGTGCCTACTGGGCCCTTGATTCCACGCATGGGATAACGCTCTTGTAGCGCTGTTAA
>JBEINS010000012.1:0-13761 GCA_040377985.1 Candidatus Planktophila sp.
GCTACTGCACTTAGTGGTGGCGAAGTTAAACAACTTGGAGGTGGCTATTTCCTTGAGGCAACTATCTTGATAAACGTTGATCACAGTATGAAGATTATGACTGCCGAAACATTTGCGCCGATCTTGCCAATTATGAAGGTTGAATCTGAAGCGCAAGCAATTGAACTCGCCAATGCAACTATCTACGGTTTATCTGGTTCAGTTTTTGCGCAAACTCTAGAAGATGGGATGCGCATTGGTCGCCAAATTGATGCTGGTGCGATCAGCATCAATGATGCATCGCTGACTGCGATTATGCATGAAGGCGAAAAACAAGCTTTCAAACATTCCGGAATTGGTGGTTCGCGTATGGGGCCGGCTTCAATCCGCCGATTCTTTAGACGACAATCCCTATTGGTAAATTCATCAACTGGCAATGATCCCTGGTGGTGGAATAACTAACTGGTACAGGCGTTTCCGTCGCCATCAGCATCGAGGCGATGTGGATCTTTACCAATAACAGTAACTGGCGCTAAACCAAGTGTTTTTATGTCGCTGCAGTTCAAATCCGGCGGATACATCGGAATACAGCCGGCATAGTTCGGATCGCAACCAGTTGTAGCACTTGGCTCAGTGACTGGCGTAGCAACAGGTGTCCCAACTGATTTGTAAGTAGTTATTGCTTTAGTTGGCACTAATTGTGTGCCCGGACAAACTTTCCATAAACCAACTTTGTATAGCTTGGCATCTTGCGCTGCTTTCAGCATTGCGGCTGAATAAATCCCTTTTTCTCCTTGATAGAAATAAGGAGCAGCTGCGCCAAGTTTTACCATCTCGAGATTCACATTTATTTTTCCAACAAATATGTAACGTAGCGCTCGGCCATAACGATCATATGAAGCTGAAGCGGGATCTGCTTTCAAAGCAACAGTCCCTTTTTTCGCTAACAGATTTACCAGCGCGGCTTTAGATTCTTTGGCAAAGCATTCGCCTTCGGCAAGTTCTGGTGCATCAATTTGTAAAAGTCGGATCTTCATACCATCAGCCATGGTTACGGTGTCGCCATCGTAAATCTTTGCAACTTTAAGTGCGCCATTTGCCGGTACTAGTCCAAAAGCAAGCAGTGCAGCAATTGCTAATGCGTACCTAGATTTTTGCATACAACTTATTTGCGAGCTAAACGCCAGTGATATACATATAGCGGCCCAGCAATAATCAAAGTCGTAACAGCGTCAATCATGCTCTTTACGGCTTGACGTTGGTTCTGATCTTTAACTTGCTCTGCAATTACCGCAGAATCTACTTTCGGAGCAGTTGCGTAAGGATCGACATACGCTGGATCTGGGTAGGCAACATTAACGCCACTTCTAATAAATGAAACCAACGAAAATAAGCACACCATTAGAGTTATAAGACAGACGGCATAGAGGTAAAGCGAACGCCAATCAATTCTAGATTGCTGATAAATTGGTTGAATTACTTGAGCTTTTGCTGGGGCCTTAGCCGTTGCTTTCTTTACTGGAGCTTTCTTAGTGGTTGCCATATCTAAATTATGCTCTCTCATTCATAGAATTAGCCTTAAATCCGCGCTACTCGGCTCTATTCTTTTCACATGAGCGCAATCAAGCATGTTTTTCTAGCTATTCACATTCTCGCGATTATTGGCGGTTTGGTGCTACTTCTATCTGCACTACCTAAGCCAAAGAAGTCCATTCATGTTGGCTTCCTGCATTCCATGCTTACAGCTTTGGTTGCCGGCATAGCTTTAGTAGGAATTAACACTTCGCTTCGTGCCACAGACCCAGCTAATTACGATGCGCCTGATCACGGAAAAGTAGGAGTTAAGTTCCTGATTCTGCTCGTCATTTTGGCTCTTACAATTAAAAATAAGAAGAAGGCTGAAGTTTCAACCGGGGTATGGGCAGGGTTAATCGCACTGACGTTGGCAAATGTTTTTATAGCCACATCTCTGCAATTCACATAGAATTACCCAGTGGCCGCAAAGAACACTTCTCGTAGCGTTGAAGTAACTATTGATTTAGTTGCTGAAACTGCTGGAGTCAGTCGTGCCACGGTTTCCCGCGTTATTAATGGCAGCGCAAAAGTTTCGCCAGAGACTGAAAAGGCTGTCCGCAAAGCAATTAAGAAATATAACTTCGTCCCAAACACCACTGCTCGCAGACTGGCAGGTGGACGAAGTGGACTTGTAGCCCTGGTTCTTGAAGAGTCCAGTGAAGAATTCTTCCTAAATCCATTCTGGGGTCTGGTTGTTCAAGGGTTTACCACAGCAATTTCCGATGCGGGTATGCAGCCGCTTCTTCTAATTCGCCCCAAAACTGGTAGCGAGGATTCACTCTTTGAATCACTTCGTAAGGCGCAAGTTGATGGAATCGCCATGTTTAGCTGGCACCGTTCGGTAAAGAGTTTCGAACGCTTACTCCCTAAAGGTGTGCCAGTAGTTTTTGGTGGTGACTTAGGAGGCTCAGATAAGTTCCCATACGTTGACGTTGATAACGTTCAAGGTGGCTACTTAGCTACTAAGCACTTAATCTCTCAGGGTTGTAAGAAAATAGTCGCTATAACCGGTGATTTAAAGCTGCAATCTGGGCGTGACAGATTTGAAGGTTTTGAAAAAGCGATGTCAGAGGCTGGTCGTGAAATATCACAAGCTTGCGTTTTAACTGGAGACTATTCAACTTCAAAAGCCGAAGAGGTTGTTCGCGAGTTTCTGAAGAAGAAAATACCATTCGATGGGATCTTTGCCGGAAACGACTTAAGTGCGATTGGTGCGATAAATGTTTTACTACAAAATAAAATTTCTGTTCCTAAACAAGTAAAGGTAATTGGATTCGATAATTCACCAGTTGCTACTCGCTCGGTGCCAGCACTATCTAGTATTCATCAACCAACTCGCGAACTAGGTGCCGAAGTAGCAAATATGTTGGTTGCAGCGCTAAGCGGCTCTGAAGTCACACGGAAAATGTTGCCGGTAAAGCTAGTAGCCAGAGAGTCAACTTCTAAAAGTTAGTCAGTGCTATTGGCTGCGATAATTTGCTTGTACCTCTTTGCACTCATCTTTGGAGTTCGCACCAACGATTTATAGTCAACGCGCACTAAACCAAAGCGCTTGGCATAGCCTTCAGCCCATTCAAAATTATCAAGTAGTGACCAAGCAAAGTAGCCCTTTACCGGCACACCAGCAGCTATCGCTTTTTGTAGTGACGCAAGATGGCGGACTAAGTAAGAAGTGCGCTCTGCATCGTTGACGCTTCCATCGGACTCAACTACATCTTCATAAGATGAGCCATTCTCGGTGATCATTAAATATGGAATTTCTGGGTAATCACGATGAACCCGTGATACCAAATTGCCTAAACCTTCAGGTGTTACTACCCAACCCATCGCAGTAAGCGAGCCAGCTAACTCTGCCGGCGGCGAATTATCGCCCTTTTGCGGGAACGGGAAGATGCCAGGGCCGTTATCTACCAGATCTTCTGGGCGCGGATTGCGTAAGAATGAGTCCGAATAGTAATTAATACCTAGGTAATCAGGCTTTGACTTTAGTAATTCTTGATCTCCCGGTAGCAAAACATCTGTTAGCGCTTGTCCATAATATTCAAGAATATTGGTTGGATATTTGCCATAAAGCATGGCTTCAATCCACCACCGATTTATATTTGAATCTAGCAGTGCATTCAAAGTTACTAATTCAGAATTTTCGGGGTTTTCCAAATTGTGGTTAGTCATGTTTACGGTAAGACCAACTTGAGCATTTGGTCGAATGCTCTTGATTGAACGAGATGCCATTGAATGCGCAAGGGCGGTGTGATGAGATGCTGCAATCGCCAATGAGTGATCTTTCTTACCGGGTGCATGCACTCCGATTGAATAACCTAACCAAGCAACACACCAAGGTTCATTTAGTGTAATCCAGTTACTTACTCGATCACCAAATTCTTCAGCGCAAGCTTGTGAGTAATCTGCAAATGCTTCTGCAGTTGCTCTGTTTGCCCAACCACCTGCATCTTCAAGTTTTTGAGGTAAGTCCCAGTGGTACAACGTAACCATTGGTTCGATGCCAGCTTCGATTAGTGAATCAATTAACCCATTATAGAAATTAAATCCGCGCTCTTCGCGAACCCCATCACCATTAGGAAATAGTCTTGGCCAAGCAATTGAAAAACGATAAGCCTTAACGCCTAATTCTTTCATGATTTCAATATCTTCTGGATAGCGATGGTAGTGATCACATGCAACATCACCGTTATCGCTACCTACAACTTTGCCCGGAGTCTTACTGAAGGTGTCCCAAATGCTTACGCCACGACCATCGAGTTGTGCCGCACCCTCGATCTGATAACTGGCAGTTGCTGTTCCCCAAAGAAAGTCATCTGGAAAAACGTTAGGCATAAAATTCAAGCTCCGTTTCGGCAATTTCTACCCCTATACTTTCGTATAAGAGCCTTATAAACCGCCATTGAAAGCGGTTTCATATCCTCAGACCCTATCCTATTTGGAGGCTGAATTGCCAAGTTCAAGTGAGAGAACATTGCTTTGGTCTGAAGAGTTTCTGCCCACACTAGATGGGCAACCAAATTCAAAATTCTGGACTCCGGATCTAGGAGATGGCTCACAACATGGTTTGGTTGGCTGGGGAAATCATGAACGCGAGTTTTATACCACTGATTCTTTAGTTGCAAATAACGGCTTAACCATTACGGCAGCTCGTGAACCAGGTCAATCACCCTTCGAGGCCTACTACGGGCCGGCAGAGTGGACCAGCGGGAAAATTCATACCAACGGTAAA
This sequence comes from Candidatus Planktophila sp., assembly GCA_040377985.1. Classification (GTDB taxonomy): domain Bacteria; phylum Actinomycetota; class Actinomycetes; order Nanopelagicales; family Nanopelagicaceae; genus Planktophila. Next base: position 4,787 of record JBEINS010000012.1, read on the forward strand.
GTATTTTTCAAATACGGGTACTTAGAAATCTCAGCAAAAATGCCGACGGGGATTGGAACTTGGCCCGCTCTTTGGTTGCTAGGTAAAAATATCTCAGAAGGTACCGCGTGGCCAGCTTGCGGTGAGATTGACCTCTTTGAAGGAAACGGCGCTAAACCAAAAACTATTCAAGGAACGCTGCACGCAACTGGTTATGCCGGTGAATTTGGATTAACGGGCTTCCAAGAAAGTATTAATGACTTATCAGATGGCTTTAATCGATTCGCAATTGATTGGCGGGAAGACTCGATTGAATGGTTCTTTAATGATCATTCATTCCAAAAGTTCAGCCGCGACCAAGGTGATTTTGCTGGTAAAGCCTGGCCATTTAATGACTATTTCTACCTAATCATAAACCAAGCAATTGGTGGCTGGTTTGTGGGTCAGGTCGACCCATTGCTGCAAAGTAGCAAACTTGAAATTGCTTACGTTAAACATTTCATGATTGACGGTGTTGGCGAAGTTAAAAAGGTTAGTTCTTAATTACTTCGCCCACGCCATTAATTGAGTAAACCCGAATGTAATCAAATTCCATTGAGGTGTCTTTCAGATTCGCTTCGATGGTTCCACCTAAATTTCCACCCATGGCCAAGTTGATGATGATGTAGAACTCATGGTCAAAAACCCAGCCATTATCAGGCTTATTTAGAGTGGCAAATGGAACGCCATCTAAGAAATAGCGAATTTGATCTGGCAACCAATCGACTGCATAGGTGTGGTAACCGGCGTGATGAGGGGTTGCCATTTCAACAGTTGATCCAGGACTTCCATTAGGACTATGAATGTATCCAAGACTCGTATTTGGCAAACGACCTAGAAGTTCAGTTACATCAATTTCGCCACAACCTGGCCAGCCGCGCTCATCGATATCTGCCCCAAGTAACCAGAAAGCTCCCCAAGTTCCACTGCCAACTGGACCTTTAATTCTTGCTTCGATACGGCCGTACTTAAATCCAACTTTATCTTTTGTGACCAACTTCGTGCTTGCCCACTCACAAGGTCCTTTGTAGTAACAATTATTCGCACCTGCACCAGTTGTGGTTGCCTTAATTACATAAGACCCAGATCCATTAGTTGAGGAAATCTTGTCGTCATACCATTGTCTCTCGTTATTACCCCAGCCACGATTTCCAAATGCTACGCCATCACCATTTTGGGCAACCCAAACAGTTGGGTCAGCTGGTGCGCCGGCGGGGCCGTTGAATTCTTCCGACCAAATCTGTTCATACTTACGAGTGATGTTTGCGATGGCAACTGTGTTAGATGTCTTCTTTGCTGTGACAAAACCTTTAGCTACAAATTTCACTTCAAGTGAAATGTCATTACCTAAATCTGAAGTTTTCAAATTGTAGGTGCTCTTTGTTGCACCCTTAATCTCAAAATATCCCACGTACCATTGGTAGGTTGGCTTGGCCGTAGTTGGAACGCTCTTTGGAAGAACTGCGATTTCCATAACTTTGTCATCAGTTGGACGCACGCGAATAGTTAAAGATTCAGATAGAAGTACGTTACCAATAGTTATCGTGTTTGATTTTGCGGTGACCGTAGTTCCGTCATCAAAGATATGTGACTCGATAAATTGTAATTTCTTCTTATTGTCACTGCTTTTCAGCTTCAAAGTTAAGCCCGCCGATGGCAATGCCTTGCCGCTTAATACCCACTGAAATGAACTTGGGCCATTGTCTGACCACTTGGCAGGCGTGGCCTTGAAGGTGTACCCAGTTGAACCAGCAGTAATTATTGGCGCAGTTAATGGCTTCTTCAAATCTTCGCCATGCGCTGCAATCATTGAAAATGACGATACGCCCAATGCCAAGGCGGCGATCACTGCTAGTGCTTTGCGATACATCTCTGTTGATTCCCTAACTGTGAATAGACCGGCGAGGCTTTTTAGGGCCCCGCCGGTGACTATTTCTACTTAACTGTGACTGTTAATTTATAAGTCTTGCCCGCAATTACAACCGAAACAGTTTTCTTTCCTGCTGTGACGGTGTACTTGAAAGCTTGGTTAGCAACTGAAATCTTCTCAGTTACTGTCTTATTTCCAGTGATTGAGATAGCAGCTGTTTTTCCTGATGCGTTAGCAATTGCCACGGTAATTGAGTAAACAGTCTTACCCTTAACAGTTGCCTTAGATGAAATAGCTTTTACCGAGACTGCAGTAGAAGCTGGTGCAGCAGGAACTATTTCATCACCAATAAAGTGGAATTCCACCATGTCGGCAATATCAGTTGCTTGGCCGGAAATCTCTGGATAGATCTGGCTAAAGAGTCCATTTGAAGTAGGTACTGGCGTTGTAAGTGAGGCCGGAATTGGCTCACCCTTTTTGTCAGTATTCTTCAAAGCAAATAGAACATAGCCAAAACCATCAGTGGTTCCGGTCAACAGTGCCTGATCGTTTCCTTGCGCACTATCCTTTGTAGGATCAGTGGCGGTCTTTCCGTCAGTCATGCCTGCTTTGGAAGCACTGTAAGCCTTGTTTACATGTAGCTTGACCGTTGTATTAGGAAGAGCTTTTCCATTGTCATCAGTTACCTTGTAAACAAGGTTGATTGCAGAGCCGGTTTGAACATAAGCCTGGCGGAAGCCAATTCCCTTTGCATACCAAGGGTTATCAACGCTGAAAGTCTTCTCTAAATCAGCACGCTGAATTGAGTTAGCATCATTTAGAACTGGTGAAACTAAGCGAATTGTTGGCTTAGTCGCAGGCTGCACAACTGGTGTCTTTGGATCGTAATAATGGAATTCGGTGATTACCGAATGATCTGGCTTCTCGCCCGCAATTTCAGGCAATACCTGTGCGTGAAGATCGTTTAATCCATCAACACTGATATTTGGCTTAGCGGTCATTGATTCAGGTTCTGGTTCACCAGTACCTGGCTTATCTAGATTCTTCATAACAAATGTTACGTTTCCGTAGGCATCAGTCTTATGAGTTACCTGCTGCTGATCAGCTGATTCTGGCTTGTGAATACCAGTTGTAATTTTCTCATCAACTTGAACTATCGCAGAAGAATTTGAGTAGCCCTTGTTGACGCGAAGTTTCACATCTTGGCCAACTAGGATTTTTCCATTCTTATCTGTAACGTGATAAACCAATGTAATCGTGGAACCAGTTGGCACGAATGCACGTTGGTAAACTAAGCCAGTTCCAAACCAACCGTTGGCTACCCATTGATCGGCCATCTTCTGATTCATTTCAGCTTCGCTGGTGTTCTCAGCTGTAAGAACTGGGCTAATCAACTTGATTACTGCGTCTTGCGGTGGATCACCTGCCGCCATTGCCGGAGCTGAAACAGCGCTTGATAAAGCAAGCACAATAACAGCGGTGGCAAAACCAGCTACTACTTTCTTTGCCTTTATGCTCATTTTTCTTCCTCTTCCTTTTGTCATTTGTGCTTACTTTTCTCTTGTCCCGAGAAAATTCTTATCCCTTTACTGCCCCATCCATGACACCGCTTACGAGTTTGCGGCCCACAAATATAAATAGAATCAATAGCGGTGCGGTTGCCAAGAACGCGCCACCCATTTGCAGTGCATAATCCAGCCCATACATTGGTTTGAGCTGCGTAAGTGCTACTTGCAGTGTGAAATTTTGTGGGCTCTGCAAAACGATAGTCGGCCACAAATAGTCATTCCACGAGGCCAAGAAGGCGAATAAGCCAAGTACAAATGAGCTTTGGCGAATGATTGGCAGCACTATGCCAAAGAAGATACGTGGAACGCTCGCGCCATCAATGCTTGCCGCTTCGAGAAGCTCATTTGGCACTTGAGCGTCAATAATTTGGCGCATCCAAAATACGCCGAAGGCGGTAACCAGCGCTGGCACGATTAGTGCATACAAAGTATCGATCATTTGTAGGTTCTTGATCAAAATAAATAGCGGAATGATGCCCAACTGACTAGGCAACATCATGGTTCCGACGATGAAAAGAATAAAAAACTTACGCCCTTTGAAGTTCAGTTTCGCGAAGGCAAACCCGGCAAAAGCTGAGAAAACAACTTGAGCAACTGCGACCGAAATGCCGACAATAAATGTGTTCATTAGGGCGGTGTTGAAATACACGCCTTCAGCACTAAGTACTTTCTCTGCGACGATAAGGAATCTGCCGCCAGGTATTAGTGAAGGTGGACTCTTAGAGATCTCAGCATTTGTATTAGAAGAGACCACAAACATCCAATAGAACGGGAAAATAGAGAGAAAAGTAATTAAGGCAAGGGCTACATAACTAAGTGGCGAGGTGCGTTGCCATTTCGGAGTCTTTACCATTATCGCCCACTACCATCATTGGAAATACGACGGGTTATTAGGAAATTGATTACCGAAATAATCAGCACAATTACGGTAATCGCGATACCAATAGCCGCGGCATAGCCATACTTGTTATTAACGAATGCCTGGTTATAAAGAAATAGAGTTAAGGTTAAGAACTGCTTGCTTGATCCGCCATCTGCTGCCAATTGTTGTGGTTCTGCAAACACTTGCAGGCCGCCAATTGTTCCTACAACTAATACGAAAGTGATCGTATTTTTAAGCTGCGGAAGCGTTACATAAATAAATTGCTGCCATTTAGTAGCTCCATCAACGGCTGCCGACTCATAGAGCTCATCTGGAATCGCCAGCATAGAAGCGAGGAAAATGAGCGTGTTATAGCCAATCCAGCGCCAAGTAATCATCGCCGCAATCTGAATATGGCTTGGAACCACGCCTTCAATAAAGTCAATGTTATCAACGCCAAAGAGGCCCAGAATTCCGTTAATGATTCCGAAATCTCGACCAAACAACTGTCCAAAAACAATAGTGATTGCAATTACCGAAGTGATATTTGGTACTAAGAAAATTGTTCGCCAAAAAGATGCGCCACGTAACCGCTTGCTTCTAAGAATTACAGCTAGCCCAATGGCCATCGCCATTTGTGGAAATGTGGAAAGAGCCCAAATGCTAAAAGTGTTACGAATTGCTAACCAAAAATCTGAGTCACCCCACAGGGTCACGAAATTCTGAACTCCATTAAAAGTTGATCCGCCAAGTGGATCCCATTTATAGAATGAAATGTAGATTGAGTAAATTACCGGAGCCAGTCCGAAAATTAGGAAAATCACAAAGAACGGAGCAATAAACGGAATGCCAAAACGATGGTCTAAAGAAGCAACACCTTCACTTGTCTTCTTAGCTTTGGCAGCCTTCTTTGGATTAGCTGATTTCCAAGGTGAGAGAGGCGCCTTGCGGCGCCCCTCTTTAACCTTTGGCTGACTCATAGTTTTATTCAGTACCTAGTTATGAATATCTAGTTAGTAATAACTTTTTTGATGTCCACAAGTACTTGTGCCCAAGATTTCGCTGCAGTCATTTTCTTTGCAGCTACACGTCCTAGGCCTGCGCCAATTGCTTGATCAATTGCACGTTGCAGTTTGCCCTCAAAGATTGGCTTCACTTTTGAAACACCCTCAGCGTAGATCTTTCCAACTGGAGCGTTATTAAAAAATGGATCTTTGTAATCAAGCAATGCAGGATCGTCATATAGAACTGATGCTGCCGGGAACAAGCCATAAGTCTTAAAGACCTTCAGCTGTTGTTCTGGAGCCAAGTACCAAGTGATGAAGTCATACGCTTCTTGCGAATGTTGAGCATAAGAAGGAACGGTTAGTTGAGTTCCGCCTTGATTGCCGCCACCACCAGGAAGTGCTGCAATATCCCACTTACCTGAAGTATCTGGAGCTTGTTGTTTGATGTAATCCATCATCCAGGCTGGCGCCAAAATAGTTGCGAAGGTTCCCTTGTTCATTCCAATATTCCAGTCAGATGTGTACTGACCGATACGGGTTCCGATGCCTAATTCAGTTGCTTTAATCGTGGTATCCCAAGCCTTTTTAACTTGAGGATTTGTGGTGTAAATCAACTTACCGGCATCAGTACCATCATTCTTGTAATACTTTTCGGTGCCTTGATTCATGATTGCGGCATAAATTGTGCCGGCGTTATCGATAAATCCTTTGCCAGCCTTCTTGTCTGCTGCGCTTAATTTTTTATTGTACTTAACGCCGGTCTCGATGAACTTGTCCCAAGTTGGCCATAGTTTTCCAACTGCGCCACGCTCTGTTGGAAGTCCAGCCTTCTTAAACAGGTCAATTCGGTAGGCAACTTCAAGGCCGCCCACATCTGTTGGGAATCCAATAACGCTGTCGTCATAACCAACGCCTTGCTCCCAGCGCCATGGCAAATAATTCTTCTTAAAGTCCAGAGCTGTTTTGCCGGCAGGGACGCCTGCTGCAACGTTGGCCTCTGAAGTTTTCATTTTGCGCAAATCAGTAAAGCACTTTGGATATGAACGCCAGTATCCGGAATATTGGACTTCGACGGCCACGATGTCTGGGCCAGTCTTAGACGTACAAGCGGTAACCATGTTTGTGCCATTTAGTGGGTCTAGATCTGACTTCTTAATTTGCAAAGTAATTTCTGGATGCAGGTTCTTATACTCCTGCACAAGTTGGCGCTGAATAACATCGCCGAAGGTCCAGATGGTAATCGTTACTGGATCTGCTGCACGAGCTGGGGTACCCAGAACGCCAGCGGCCAAAATAGCTGCGGTTGAAACCGCAATTGAGCCTCTAAATAAGGTCTTCTTACGCATAGCCAACTCCTTGATAATTAACAGCGCCAATTAAAAAAGTTATCGTTTCGTAGTACCAAATTGCCTGCCCTAGAGGTAGGCTCTTACGCACTATGAAAGCGGTTTCACACTACTGTATCTAAGTGTGTAATTGCTAGGAGCGCAACACCAATTGCGCCGAGTTGTAATTTGTTATCAAAGCGTGACCGAGTAGGCAGGGAAGAGGAAGTAGCAGCGTGAGCAAGAACCGAGTGCGGGTGTCGGCCCTATTGTCAGCCTCAATTTTGGCGACCTCAATTATTGCTATAGCGCCCGCGACTATTTCTCAAGCCGCTGGACCAAAAGTTCTAAAGCTCCTTTGGGCAGATGAATTCAATGGCAAAAAGGGTTCGCTGCCATCTTCGAAGAATTGGGACTACGACATAGGTAATGGTTACGGGTGGGGTAATGCCGAACTTGAGTACTACACCAATAAGCCTGCCAATATTTCAACCGATGGAAAAGGCAAATTAGTTATTTCGGCAAATCGAATTTCTGATCTGCAAGGTAACCCCACTGATAACTCCAGTGCCACAACTCAGATTCTAAATTCCTGCTGGGAATGTCAATTTACAAGTGCGAAAATTAAGTCAGCTAAAAAAGTACAGTTCCAATATGGGCGCATTGAGGCTCGCATGAAAGTTGCTGCAGGAGATGGAACATGGCCAGCTTTTTGGATGCTCGGTGCTGATTTACTAGATGGCAATCCTTGGCCCGAATGTGGCGAGATTGATATCGTTGAAACTCGTGGCGTAGAACCATCTTTGGTTTCGGCAGTTCTGCATGGTCCAGGTTACGGAAAAGGCCCTGGCGTTGGTGGTTCATATCAGAGTCCAACTCCCCTGAGCGATGCCTACCATGTATATGCGATTGAATGGAAAAAGAATAAAATTGATTTCTATTTTAACGATCGCTTAATCTCAAGCGAGACTCCTACTTCGGTGAAACCTGGTCGATGGGTTTTCAACCAAAAGTTCTATTTAATACTTAACTTGGCCATGGGTGGAGAATTTGGTGGCCCAATAGATCCAGCGATAAATCAAACCCAACTATTTGTTGATTACATCCGCTACTTTTCGGTTGATGGAGTCGGCAAGCTAACTAAGCAATAACCCATGGAAATGCATTATTTTCACGGGAATCGTCCAGTAAAAGGAGAAAAAATGAATAACCGAACACTTAAGACAGGACGAGCTTTAGTTTCGCTTGCCCTGGTGATTGCTGCTTCATTCACAGCAATTCCTTCAAGTAATGCAGCTGGCTTACCATCGGCTCGCTTAGTAAGCCCAAGTTATGACGCTACGAACAGCGTTGATGCTACTGGCGATATCGCGCAGTATTACTCAGCCGGAACCAAGGCGTTCTACACATATATTGGTCACGGCACAAAGCTTTCACTTACCTATATGGTCACAACTGATGGAATGACACCAGCTTTTAATCAAGAAGTCCGTTTACAAATCAATGCCCCTTACAGTGGTTCAAAAGCTAACTGGGTAACTGCTGATGGCACCAAAGTGACCGCACAAGATGGTGGAAACTTTGGACTTGAACTTGTTGGCAAAACTGATTCGATGGGTAAAGTAACGTTCGAAGTTACTAACACCGATACAACCGGCCTAGAAGATGCGCCTTCTTCACCAATCCAAGATCGTGGTGCAATTAAGCCAGCTCGTCTTTACGGAACTATGAAGGTAGTTATTGTCGGCAAAGGTGACAAGGATGCAGATACTGATCTAGTTACATTTGATATCACAAATGCAGCTCCAACTGTTGCAGTTGTTGCGGTTGCGCAGAAAACTGCAGCAGTTGCATCTTCGCTAAAAGTCGGAAAGTCATTAACTCTTCCAGCTAAGAGCACTGCAGGAATTGCAATCAAGTGGGTCTCAACTACAAAGACCACTTGCACAGTCTCTGGTAACAAAGTAACTGCAAAGAAGAAGGGTTCTTGCTCAGTAACTGGCACAAATGCTGGCGATGCCAAGAACACCGCTCTTTCAGTAACAAAGAAAATCACAATCAAGTAATTAAATAAGAACTGCCCGCCTCTGCTCATTTCGAGCGAAGGCGGGCAGTTCTTTTTTGTAGCCCCGAAGGGATTCGAACCCTCGTAGCTGGCTTGAGAAGCCAGAGTCCTAGGCCGCTAGACGACGGGGCCCTAGATTTTCCAAAGTTGATCGCCTGTGGCTTTCAACTTCTTTCCATATTTAAATCTTTGAATCACGTTCGCTGGGGTACCAGGACTCGAACCTAGACTTACTGAACCAGAATCAGCAGGGCTGCCAA